>JBEGQQ010000057.1:0-3190 GCA_041180925.1 Actinomycetota bacterium | reverse complement strand
TGCTGGTTTAGCGCCATTAGGTTTAAAGGAGCGGCCACGCGATTTAGCTACCCAACAAGCGGCAGCATCGGTTGGCCAAGGATTACTAATTCATCGCTACACCGAAAGTTTTGCGCGATATGCCATTACGGCATCGCAAGTACTTTTAACTACGGCAGATGTGGTCCGTCGTTCGCATTATCAAAGTGCCCAACGAACATTGTCTAAATTATTAAGTCTTGGGGTGGTGCCAGTAATCAATGAAAATGATTCAGTTGGTACCGGCGAAATTAGATTTGGCGATAACGATCGCTTATCTGCGCTAGTTTCACTTTTGATTGATGCCGATTTACTGGTATTAGTCAGCGATATTGATGCTCTTTATGACGCGCCACCAACCCAAAGTGGCGCTAAGCGAATCAGCGAAGTTACTGATTTTTCAAAATTAGCTGAAATTGAAATTGGCGGCGCTGGTTCGGCTGGTGTTGGTAGTGGGGGAATGATTACCAAAATCGAAGCAGCTCGAATCGCGGCAAGTAATGGAACTGCGATGCTTTTGACTTCTGCACAAAATTTATCGGCGGCGCTATCTGGCGAAGAGGTCGGAACGTATTTCCATGCTGGAAAAGTGACTAAGAGTGCGCGTTTGCTTTGGTTAGCTCATGCTTCGTCGGCAAGCGGCAAACTTTATTTAGATGCCGGCGCAACTAAGGCAATTGTCGAACGAAGTGTTTCGCTACTCCCTGCTGGCGTAACAAAAGTTGAAGGCAACTTCGAAGCCGGCGATAGCGTTGATTTGGTTGGCTACGATGGCAAAGTAATTGCGCGCGGATTAGTTAATTTTGATTCAGATGAAATTCCGCAAATGTTGGGCCGTTCGACCAAAGAATTGGCGGCAACTTTGGGCGCTGAATTCGAGCGCGAATTAGTGCATCGGGATGATTTAGTAATTCTTTAGATCTGATTAGCAATCTGTTGCATAACATCTACAACTTTCTTGCTCATCGAACCATCATCCGTTGGGTAATCACTTAATTTAACGATTACTACACCAACATCCTGTTGTACATAAACGTATTGGCCGTGTAGACCATCGAGCATCATTACGCCTGGATATGGGTGCCAGATTTGAGCACCATAACCCCATTCATCGAGCGTTACCACTGGCTCTTTTAATCGCGCCATCCACTTAGCACTAATTACATTTTGGCCACCAATTGCAGCACCGCCGTTATTCATCAACAACTGACCAATTCGAGCATAATCACGTGCAGTTGCGTTGAAGCAACAGAATGTTTTTTCCAAACCACCTACATGATCGACATTCCAAAATGCACGATCTTGGGCGCCAATTGGTTGCCAAACATTTTTTTCAAAATATTTTGAAACTGTTTGGCCGGTAATTTTCTGGATCACCATTCCAAGCATTTGGGTATTAATGCTTTTATAACTTGGATCATTGCCCGGAGTTCCGGTCATCTTTCGATTGTGCGATAACCACCATTTCAAATCTGTTGAGGCATACATCTGCGCAATCGCAACGCCCCAACCTTGTGGTCCAGTTGGGTAATCATCTTTTGCGGCGATTCCGGAGTTCATGTCGAGCAAGTCGCGGATAGTAATTTGATCAAACGACGTGCCGGCTTTGTATTCTGGCAAAATACTTACAAAGGTGTCGCTCTCTTTTAATTTTCCTTCATCAATTAATTGACCAATCATGAAAGATGTCAAAGTTTTAGCTGCCGAATACGAAGGAAATGGGGTTTTTTCATCTTTTCCATTGAAATACTTTTCAAAGATTACTTTGCCATTTTTAATGACGATAAAAGAATTTGTCTTGGATTCACTAAAGAATTTATCTAGCGCAACGTTGTCGCCACCAAAATTAACTACCGATGGAAGTTTTCCATTTCCTTTGGTCCACGCCAGTCGTTGGTCGGCTGGTTCAATGTAATGAGCTGGCATCAAAAATGGCGTCTTAGATGCTGGGGCTAAGCCAAGTTTGATTGTCGCAATTGGTTCGGGATATCGAACGACTTTCATAAATCCGAAGAGGGCTAAATAAATTACCAAGAGGGTTGCGACTGTGCGCTTAATTAATTTGAACACCTCGTAAGAGTATTCCCCGATAGGCTTTCCGTCATGGAAGCGGCCGCAATTGTTAGCGATCTTGCGCGTAAAGCGCGCCTAGCCTGGCGTTCATTGGCTAGCGCCAGTGGTTCCGAGCGCTCTACTGCCCTTATTAAAATCGCAGAAGAAATTGAGAGCCGGATTCCTGAAATTGTGGCGGCAAATCAAAAAGATCTTGAACTTGGCCGGGCTGAAAATTTAAATTCGCAACTACTTGATCGATTACTTCTTGATGAATCCCGTGTGAAAGCAATTGCTAATGGCGCGCGAAAAGTGGCGGCGCTGCCTGATCCACTTGGCCAAACATTGCGAGATCGAACCTTGCCAAATGGTTTAAATCTTCGCCAAGTTACTGTGCCATTTGGTGTAGTTGGAATGGTTTATGAAGCCAGACCAAATGTCACAGTTGATGCAGCCGTAATTTTAATTCGAAGTGGTAATGCTGCCTTGCTTCGCGGCTCTTCAAGTGCAGAGAATAGCAATCAAGTTTTAGTAAAAATCATGCGCGATGCATTGGCGAAAACAAATATTTCGCCAGATGTATTGCATTTAATCCCAGCTGCAGACCGGGCAACAACTAAAGCGTTATTGAATGCGCGTGGCGAGGTAGATCTAGTGATTCCACGAGGAAGTGCAAGTTTGATTCGGATGGTGGTCGATGAAGCTACCGTGCCAACCATTGAAACTGGCGCTGGTGTCTGCCACGTTTATGTAGATGAAGCTGCCGATTTAGATAAAGCCTTACCAATTTTGATAAATTCAAAGACGCACCGCCCAAGCGTTTGTAATGCGGCCGAAACTTTACTGGTACACAAAGCAGTAGCGGAGAAATTTTTACCAACTGCATTAAACGCATTAAACGAGGCGAACGTAATTATTCATGCCGATGCCAAAGCTAAAGCGATAGCTGATCAACTGGGTATTAAAAGCGAATTGGCGACCGATGAAAATTTTTCTACTGAATACGGAGTGCTGGAGATGAATGTGGCCGTGGTAGATTCGCTTGATGCAGCCAATGATCACATTAATAAATACGGCACGAAACACACTGAAGCGATTGTTACCGAATCGCAAAGCAATG
>JBEGQQ010000056.1:0-8915 GCA_041180925.1 Actinomycetota bacterium | reverse complement strand
GATATAAATCGGGGCGATATTGTGGTTTTCCATGACCCGGCGAATTGGTTGCCGCCAATTACCGAATCAACTGATAACAAAATTATTTCCTCCATCAAAGAGGGGCTGGTGGCAGTTGGTGTATTGCCAAATCCAGCAAAGCAATATTTAGTTAAGCGGGTAATCGGCGTACCGGGCGACAAAGTCGAATGTTGCGCAAAATCGGGTGCATTACTTGTTAACGGCAAAGAGACAACCGAGCCATATATTTTTGCTGGAAATAAACCGAGCGAGACGAAATTTAACGTCACGGTTCCTGATGGAAAAGTTTGGGTAATGGGCGATCATCGCGCTGCAAGTGCAGATTCTCGATATCACCAAGATGATGTCAATAACGGCATGGTTCCAATCAAAGAAATTACCGGTCGTGTGGTTGCCGTAATTTGGCCGTTTAATCATGCCAAATTAACGCCAGGCATCGATGGCACACGTTGAAGATAAATTAATCGCAGCCGGCTTAACGCCAATTGCAGGTGTTGATGAAGCTGGCCGCGGCGCATGTGCTGGACCATTAGTTATTGCGGCAGTAATTTTGCGAAATGAAATTTCTGAATTGCGTGATTCCAAAGAATTAAGTGAAAAACAGCGGGAAGAACTTTTTCCAATTATTTATGAACAAGCAGAAGCAATTTCGGTAATCCAAGTGGCGCCGAGTGAAATCGACGAGCGGGGAGTTCATGCGGCAAATTTAGATGGGATGCGCCGCGCAGTTGAAGGATTATCAGTAAAACCAGCTTATGTTTTAACCGATGGCTATGCCATCAACGGAATTACGGCACCTTCGTTAGCAATTTGGAAAGGCGATCAGGTTGCCAACTGCATAAGCGCCGCCTCGATTATTGCAAAAGTCACACGCGATCGGATTATGGTTGAACTTGGTACAAAATATCCACAGTATGGTTTAGCAAGTCACAAAGGCTATATCACAGCCAGTCACACTAAGGCACTTCAAGAATTTGGCGTTACTGAAATTCATCGCCGTTCGTATGCCAATATCGCAGCTCTAATCAACAAGTAATTAAATTACACAGCAGAATTAATTGAACTAATTCAATTCCCAAAAATCTTTTAATCTGCCAAGCCTTATGGCAGATAACCGCAAAATAATCATCGGAAAAATCGGCGAAACCGCAACTGCACAATATTTGATGGAGCAGGGTTTGAAGATAATTGATCGAAATTGGCGAATAAAAGATGGCGAAATTGATTTAATCGCACAAGACCGAACCGGCAAATTTCATTTTGTTGAAGTAAAGACGCGCACTTCCAATCATTTCGGGCACCCGCTTGAAGCGATAAACCGGGAAAAGGCTTACCGAATGCAGCGCCTGGCGTTGGCGTGGTTGGCATTAAATCAATCTTTCGGGCGGGATTATCAAATTGATGTTGCAGCTGTGGAACTAGATAGCGCACTTCGGCCATCAATTGATTTTCGCGCCGGAGTTTTATGACTTTAGCTCGAACAAATTGCGTAGCGCTGACTGGATTAATCGGAGAATTAATTACTGTCGAAGTAGATATTGGAGATGGATTGCCCAACTTTTCGATCCTTGGTCTACCAGATGCTGCACTCTTAGAATCTCGCGACCGAGTTAGATCGGCACTTATAAATTCTGGGCAGATTTGGCCAAATCGCAAAATGATTGTCTCGCTAACTCCGGCTTGGCTTCCCAAAAGCGGATCCGCATTTGATTTACCAATTGCGATTGCATTATTGGTCGCTAGTGGACTTGATTTCAAAATAGATGAAACAGTATTTATCGGAGAACTCTCGCTCGATGGAACTTTGCGCCAAACCAGGGGAGTATTGCCGGGATTGATTTGTGCCCATAAAAAAGGCATCAAGCGGGCAATAATTCCAAAAGCAAATGCATCTGAGGCAAAATTAATTCCAGAGATCGAGACCATTTGCTTTGAGACGATCTCGGAATTGCTTCATTGGATTGAAACCGGTGAGAGATTTGATTTGCCGATTTTGGATTTAGAAATCGAGCAAAGTCCCATTGAAGATTTTTCTGATATCGCCGGTCAACGCAACGCCAGACGAGCTGCCGAAATTGCAGCAGCTGGTGGCCACAACTTATTAATGATCGGGCCGCCAGGCGTTGGAAAAACGATGATTGCAAAACGGATGCCAACAATTTTGCCGCCACTTAATAACGAACAAGCGCTTGAAGTTACTGCAATCCATTCGATAACCAATAGTGATCGCGCGCCATTAAGTAAAATCGCACCATTTGTGGCGCCGCATCACACAACAACCAGAGTTGCAATGGTGGGCGGTGGAAGCCATTCGATTAAACCTGGTGCAATCTCTTTGGCGCATCACGGAATCTTATTTATTGACGAGGCGCCCGAATGTTCGCCGGGGATTTTAGATTCGCTTCGCCAGCCGCTGGAATCTGGCTCGATTTCAATTGCGCGGGCAACTGGAAATTTAACTTTTCCAGCAAATTTCATTTTAGTGATTGCTGCTAATCCTTGCCCGTGTGGAAAATTTGTCGGTAAAGGTCGCGCCTGCACATGTACGCCGTTACAAGTTCGTAGATATTTAGCAAAACTTTCTGGGCCGCTGTTGGATCGAATTGATTTGCGAGTAAAAGTAGAGCCAGTTAGTCGAATTGAATTGGCCCAAGCTGGCGAGTCCAGTCATGCAATTCGCGAGCGAGTAATTGCCGCCAGAGCCGCGGCCGCTAAAAGATTTGTAACTGAGAATTGGAAAATAAATTCGCAAATTCCTTCGCGAGCACTCAATCAAAAATATCGGGCAACAAAACCCGCAATGGCTTTTTTACATGATGAATTAGATCGCGAACGCATAACGGCTCGAGGTCTACATAAAATCTTGCGTACCAGTTGGACTATCGCCGATTTAGCAAAAAAAGATCAGCCAGATTTAGCTGAAGTTCAGAGCGCCTATCAATTGCGGGAGGGAAATGATTACTGAAAAAATTGCGCGAGCCAAGTTATTTGCCGGAATTGAACCAGGTTCAACCATCATTCCTCGTGAAGTAGTTACCTATGGGGCGGTTGAAGTTTTAAAAAGAATTGAAGCTGGTGAATATAAAAATGGCGAAAAAATATTAGGCATAGATGGGACTGCGGTTTTGAAATCTTGCGAACAAATTGGCGTCGAATTTGTGACCCCTGAATCGCCATACTGGCCGGATTCGTTATCTGATTTGGTATCTCCTCCGATAGCGCTAACCGCTAAAGGTGACTTAAATTTATTAAAGGCAAAATCTTTGGCGATAGTTGGAACGCGCAATCCAACAAATTATGGAGTTCGGATTGCAGCAGATTTTGCTTCAGGTTTTGTAGATCGTGGTTGGAACATTATTAGTGGTGGCGCCTACGGAATAGATGCCGCAGCACACAAGGGGGCTTTAATTGCTGAAGGCGCAACAATTGCAGTGTTAGCCGCCGGACTAGACATCATTTACCCAGCCGGACACACAAAACTTTTTGCAGAAATTGCTGAAACTGGCTTATTGATTAGTGAATTTGCACCAGGTGTTCATGCACTTCCAGCAAGATTCCTAACTCGAAATAGATTAATTGCCGCTTTAGGCACTGCGACTGTGGTTATCGAAGCCGCATTTCGCTCCGGTTCCCTTCGCACAGCTCGCGATGCAGCTGAGATGATGCGCCCAGTAATGGCGATTCCTGGCCCAATAACTTCACCATTGTCTGAAGGTTGCCATCGATTAATTGGTGAGCGAGCTGCTGAAATCGTTACCAGCGTTGCTGACGCAATTGAATTTATAGGAGAGAATTAGGCAATGGATTTTCACTCGGGCTTTGTTGCAATTGTTGGACGCCCGAATACCGGAAAATCAACGCTAATCAACAAATTAGTTGGTAAAAAAATTGCGATTACGTCGCACCACCCAAACACAACTCGTACTGCGATTCGCGGAATCATTTCGCAACCAAATTTTCAGGCGGTAATTGTTGACACCCCAGGCGTACACAAACCACGGACTTTGCTCGGCAAAAGATTGAATGAAGTGGTAACTGAAAATATAAGTGACGTAGATTTGGTTTTAGTTACCCTGCCAGCAAATGAAGCTATCGGCGTGGGCGACCAACGCATTTTGGCCGAATTGAAAAAATTGCGAAAAATTGCAGTGGTAACAAAAACGGATACCTTGCCAAAAAATAAGCTGCCAGAAAAACTAATCGAAATCAGCCAATTGACAGATTGGGATGAAATCATTCCGGTCTCAGCTATAACGGATTCGCAAGTAGATGAACTTCGCGATTTAATTGCCGATAAATTACCGGTGGGTCCAAAGTTTTATCCAGATGAACAAATCAGCGATCAAAGCGAGGAGCAATTAATTTGCGAGCGAATTCGCGAAGCCGCCTTGAAAGATGTTCGGCAAGAACTCCCACATTCCATCGCAGTAACAATTGATGAGATGGCAGTGAAAAAAGGAATTACTAATATTCACGCAACAATCCATGTCGAGCGAGATTCGCAGCGTGGGATTTTACTTGGCAAAGGTGGCGAGAATTTAAAAACAATTGGGACCAGAGCGCGCATTGATATTGAGAATTTACTTGGTCAAAAAGTTTTCCTAGGGCTACATATCAAAGTTTCAAAAGAATGGCAGACCGATGCAAAATTATTGGATCGGCTGGGGTTTCCGGCTAGCTAAATAAGAACCAGCCAGAACTAGCGGAAGGCCAAGCGCCATTCCAATTGTGAATTTTTCGTTCAATAAAACTACACCTAGGAAAACTGCGATTGCGGTATTCAAATAAGTAACAAGCGAACTACGGGCCGGCCCAATTTCAGCCATTAATATAAAGAAATAATAGAAAGCCATTGCAGTGCTAAATATTCCAAGCCCTAAAACGGAGAGCGTGGCATTTAAAGACACGCTTGATTTCGGTAAATGAAGCGCGGCAAAAGGGGCATAGAAAATTGCAGTTAACAACATCGAAATTGAATTAATAGTTACCCCGTCAACTGTCGGCGCTTTACGGCTAATCATGTTTGTGGCATATGCGTACAAAATTGCGGCTAACACCACAGATGAAACTGCAAAAATGTTGGCATTTCCGGTAAAGCTTTCGATCCCAACAATCAAAATCAGGCCAATAAATCCGATAAACATTCCAAAAGTTCTTCGAGGATGAAATGCGGTCGAATCACCACTGAGCGCAGCCGCCATGATGGTGGCCCAGATTGGGACCGTTGCAACTAGCAAGCCAGTTAAACCAGAATTGATTTCTTTCTCGGCATTTGTAATGAGAATCCATGGAATAACCATTTCGCAAACTGCATAAAGTGCGATGTATTTGAAATAGGGAATTGCAGGCCTAATCGCGTTGCGTCGAATGGCAATTGGCAACAAAATTAGCGCGCCAATAAATACCCGAGAAAAAACGATAACTGTCGGTTCATATTCGCGAACTGCAACTCGCATAAATAGATAGGGAACGCCCCATAAAAGTCCAACTAATGAAAAGTGCCACCAACTTTGTTTGGACATCAAATTAGTTTACTTGATGAATTTGAAATAACTTTCCAGTTAAGACCAATTCTCAGTGCGGGAACTTAGCTCCTTGTATCGTTGAAAAACTTCTGGAGTTGGAGTTTGGGTCACATTTGTTAAACCACTTAATTTCCACTCAGGTAACGTTCCAGTTAATGCCCAAGCAGCTTGGCGGGCTGCACCATTTGCAACATATTCACCAGCAGGAGGGAGTAAAACTTCCCGACCGAAAATTGCTGAAGCAATCGGGCCCACTGCCGGATTTTTTGCCGCGCCACCAATTAATAAAACTCGATTAATTCCGACACCAAGTTTTTCCAGCGAATAAACCGCATCCGCCAATCCGCACAGCATGCCTTCAACAAATGCCCGTGCAATATCTTCACGGTTTGAATTACTCAGCGATAAACCAGTTAACGTGCCTCGAGCATTTGGTCGATTAGGAGTACGTTCGCCTTCGAAATATGGAAGTAGTGATAGACCATTTGCACCTGGTTTTGCTGCTAACGCCAATTGGCCAAGTTCGTCGTGATTTACATTTAATAACTTCGTGGCTGCATCTAATATTCGAGCCGCATTTAAAGTGCATACAAGTGGTAAAAATCTTCCCGTGCAATCGGCAAAACCAGCAACTTCGCCGCTTGGATCGTGAGTTGGAGTTTCGCTAACGGCAAAGGCAGTTCCGCTCGTACCCAGCGAAACAATTACATCTCCTGGTTTAGCCATTGCGCCAAGCGCTGCGCCAGCGTTATCGCCGGCACCGGCAGAAATGATCGCGCCAGATTTTGTTTTACCGCCAGTGGCTTGTGGCGCTAATACTTTTGGCAAAATTACATCGCCTTTTCCCCGCAACGCTTTCGTTAATAAATCAGTTCGATATTCATTTTTTACGCTATCAAAATAGCCAGTACCCGAAGCATCGCTGCGATCTGTAAATAAATCATCTAAAGAGTTACTACCACTCAATTTCCAGCTGAGGTAATCGTGTGGCAGACAAACTGCCGCGATTTTTTCAGCGTTTTCCGGCTCGTTATCGGCAATCCATCGCAATTTGGTTACGGTAAATGAGGCGACAAGTTTTGAACCAACTGCGTCGGCGATTGCCTGATCGCCTCCAAATTCTTGGTTCAAATCAGTGGCAGATGTTGCAGATTTTGTATCGTTCCAAAGCAGCGCGGGCCGGATTGGATTACCAGCTTGATCTAAAGTAACGGCACCATGTTGTTGACCGCCAACACCAATTGCAGAAACATCTTCAATTCCACCAGCAGCAGTTACCGCCTCATTAAATGACGATTCCCATTTACTCGGATCACATTCGGTGCCATCTGGATGAGAGGCGCGACCTTCGCGAATTAAATTTCCAGTTTCGAGCTCTCGAATTACCAATTTCACTGATTGAGTCGATGTATCGACCCCTGCAACTAGCGTCAAAGCGACTCCATTTCGTTACTTTCTTGCGTAAGGCTAGACTGACCCCGTCAAAGATGACAATAAATTGGCTTAAATAGCTGATGTCGAACTTATTTTTCGGAGAAGATAATGCGTATTGGGGTCCTAACAGGTGGCGGCGATTGCCCAGGATTAAATGCTGTGATTCGTGCAGTAGTTCGCAAGGGCGAAAAAGAATATGGCCATACCTTTGTTGGTTTCCGCGATGGTTGGCGTGGCCCGCTAGAGGGCTTAACGATGGAATTAAATATCCAAACTACTCGTGGAATTTTGCCACGTGGTGGAACCATCCTTGGTTCTTCTCGCACCAACCCGTTCAAAATTGATGGTGGCGTAGAAAAAATTAAGGCCAATTTAGAAAAAATGGGAATTGATGCACTTATCGCTATTGGCGGCGAAGATACCTTGGGCGTCGCAACCAAACTTGATTCACTAGGTGTAAAAGTTATTGGTGTTCCGAAAACAATTGATAATGATTTAAATAATACGGATTACACATTTGGATTTGATACTTCAGTCAACATCGCAGTTGATGCGATTGACCGACTACATACGACTGCCGAATCGCATCACCGCGCGTTAATCGTAGAAGTAATGGGTCGCCATGCGGGTTGGATTGCGCTGCATTCCGGAATCGCTGGCGGAGCCTCGTGCATTTTGATTCCAGAAGTTAAGTTTTCAATCGACAAAGTTTGTGAGTGGGTTGAATCTCGCTTCAAGCAAAGCTATGCACCAATCATTGTTGTTGCTGAAGGCGCAATTCCGCAAGATGGCGACATGATGACTAAAGATCAGACACTTGATGCATTTGGTCACGTCAAGCTTTCTGGCATCGGCGATTGGCTTGCTAAACAAATTGAAGAGCGAACCGGAAAAGAGGCGCGCACTTCGGTACTTGGCCATATTCAACGTGGTGGTTCGCCGACTGCATTTGATCGAGTATTGGCTACACGATTTGGGTTACATGCAATTACTGCGGCAAGTGAGGGCGACTGGGGCAAAATGGTGGCGCTTCACGGAACTGAAATTAAGCGGGTACCACTTGCCAGCGCTACTACTGAACTTAAATTAGTGAAGCCAGAGCTATACAAGGAAGCGGAAATCTTCTTCGGATAATTGCTCGCCAAGCGAAGCAACTAATTCGATAACTTAAGCAGATGGCAAATCTAGATTCTTTATTCGATGAGGGGCTTAAAGCTGCCCAGCAACCTAATTGGGCTGCGTCAGAAGTAGCTGAAGCGGTAAAAGAGTTAAAGAGTCTGCCACCGTTAGTTTTTGCCGGCGAATGTGACGATTTAAAAAATCGCATTGCGCAAGCGCAGCGTGGTGAAGCCTTCTGGTTACAAGGCGGCGATTGTGCTGAAACTTTTGCAGCCGCAACCGCTGATTCAATTCGAAATCGAATTAAGACAATTTTGCAAATGGCTGCAATTTTGCAGTATTACTCAAGCCTGCCGGTGATCAAAGTTGGTCGAATGGCCGGTCAATTTGCGAAACCACGTAGCAACGATTCCGAAACTAGAAACGGTGAAACGCTGCCTGCTTATCGGGGTGATGCGGTAAATGATTTGGAATTTACTGAAAGTGCTCGGCGACCAGATCCAAAGCGATTAGTTCGGGTGTACAACACTTCTGCCGCAACTCTTAATTTAGTTCGCGCCTTTACTCAAGGTGGTTTTGCTGATTTACGCGAAGTTCACTCTTGGAATAAGGGTTTTGTTAAAGATTCTGCTTTCGGTGCCCGATATGAAGCAATGGCAACTGAGATTGGTCGCGCTTTAGATTTTATGCGCTCTGCCGGTGTTAATCCTGAAGAATTTAAAACAGTTGAATTTTTTGCCAGCCATGAAGCGCTAATTCTGGAATATGAAAAAGCGTTGACTCGCATCGATTCCAGAACCGGTGCGGCATATGATG
>JBEGQQ010000055.1:0-19509 GCA_041180925.1 Actinomycetota bacterium | reverse complement strand
CAAAATTGTGAGGTCGACAAGCGGGGCCAATGGGCGGTAATGACCCCAAAGGGCTGGCAAGCTATAGTGAAGGCCGCGCCCATCCATTTAAATAGCATTAGAACGCGCTTTATTGATGTGCTAAGCAAAGGCGACCAGGAAGCGATTGCGCAGGCCTTTAAAAAGATTGAAAGTAATTTACGAAGCGAAGTAATCGAATAATTTAAAAAATAAAAAACCCGCCAGGCGAACCTGGCGGGTTTTTTGCGAAAGCTAAATTACTTAGCAGCCTTCTTACGACGACGACGCTTTGGAGCTGCAGCAGCAGCCTTCTTACGACGACGACGCTTTGGAGCCGCCTTCTTAGCAGCAGCCTTCTTACGACGACGCTTTGGAGCCGCCTTCTTAGCAGCAGCCTTCTTACGACGACGACGCTTTGGTGCAGCTGCCTTTGCAGCAGCCTTCTTGCGACGACGCTTTGGTGCTGCCTTCTTAGCAGCAGCTTTCTTACGACGCTTTGCAGCCACGTATTTCTCCTATCGAGTGGTTCCGGATCCGTCTACCGAAACTTTCAAGGAGAAGCGTGGCAGGAATTAATAGGTAATGCAAATATTTTGTGATTTTTAATTGAGTGCGTGTCGCAATTAATTTTTTAATATTTTTTATGCATTTACGAAAAAGTTTCATTGGAATTTGGAAATTCGCCATTTTCGACATCTTTTGACCAATTTTTGGCCGCAGCGCCAATTTCCTCCCGCAAATTTAGATATTTTCGCGAAAATTTTGGCGGATTAGCAGTCAAACCGACTAAATCTGTCCAAACTAAGACCTGCGCATCGCATTTTGGCCCTGCTCCGATACCAATTACCGGAATTTCTAGCGTTTTTTGAATTTTTTCTGCCAATTCGGAGGGAATTAATTCCAAAACGAGTGCAAAAACTCCCGCATTTTCTAATTTTTTTGCCTGTTCGATGATTAATTCCGGATTTTCGCGACCTTGTACACGGTAGCCACCCAATTGATGTAGCGATTGTGGGGTTAAACCAAGATGGCCCATAACTGGAATGCCGCTACTGACGAGTTTTTTAACACTATCAATCTGCGCTCCCTCCAATTTAACGGCATGGACGCCACCTTCTTTCATAAATCGCATCGCAGTTTCCAGGGCCTGATCCGCAGATTTTTCATAGGAACCAAATGGCAGATCTGCTACAACCAATGCACGTTTTGTGGATTTTGCAACCGCCCGAGCCAATGGAATTAACTCATCAACGGTGACTGGAATGGTGTTTTCATGTGCCAGAAAATTGTTACCAGCCGAGTCTCCAACCAATAAAACTGGAATCCCGGCCGCATCAAAAATCTCGGCAGTCATCTGTTCGTATGAAGTTAGCATCGCCCATTTTTCGCCAGCTGCTTTTGCTGCCGCCAAATCTTTAATTGAAATGCGTCGCGAAATATCGCTAAGAAGCGCCATTTAATACCTGCTTTCGCCTCAACTCCGAATATCGGTAGCTGGGATTACCTGCCAAGGATATAACCTTGAACTATGACCTTGGCAATTGCGATGGCTCAAATTAATCCAACCGTTGGCGCGCTAGTAGCTAACAGTGAATTGATTCTGGCTAATGTAAATCGGGCCAAAGAACTTGGCGCTGATTTAATTGTCTTTCCCGAGATGGCGCTAACCGGCTACCCAGTCGAAGATTTAGCGCTGCGCCATACCTTTCAAGCTGCCAGCAAAACCGCAATTGAAAAGTTGGCATCGCAAATTAATGGCCAGATCACTGCTGTGGTTGGCTACCTCGATAACGACGGAGCTGGGCCGCTAAATGCCGTTGCCATTATTGAAAACGGCAAAATCAAAGCGCGCTATATCAAATGCCATTTGCCAAATTATGGCGTCTTTGATGAGTATCGAAATTTCATTGCCGGAAGTGAGCCACTGGTTTTTGAAGTTAATGGCCACAAAATTGGCGTTGCGATTTGCGAAGATATTTGGCAATTTGGCGGACCAGTTGCCGAACTTGCAAAACTGGGGGTTCAGCTTGTGGTGGTGCCAAATGGTTCGCCATATGAACGAAATAAAGATGATCAGAGACTGAAACTCGTGAAACAGCGCGCCAAAGATTTCGGTGCCGCATTAGCCTATGTAAATATGGTGGGCGGCCAAGATGATTTGGTCTTTGACGGCGATTCAATCTTGGTAGACCAGGCCGGAAAGATCCTGGCCCGAACTCAACAATTTGTCGAAGAGTTAGTAGTAATTGATTTATTTGAGCCAAAGCCGCAAATTGCCGAGCCGTTAACCGATGAGGCCGAAATTTATGGCGCACTCGTTCTTGGGCTGCGGGACTATATAAATAAGAATGGATTTAAATCGGTCGTGCTTGGTCTATCCGGCGGAATTGATTCGGCTTTAGTTGCCGCAATCGCCGTCGACGCTTTGGGCCCAGATCGGGTCCAAGGTGTGGCGCTGCCAAGTAAATATTCATCAGAACATTCACTTGCCGACGCCAAAGAGTTAGCAAAACGACTGGGCTTAAATTTTCGAATTATCGAAATTGAACCGATGGTAAAAGAGTTTATTAAAAACGTTGGCTTATCTGGGGTCGCTGAAGAGAATGTTCAAGCCCGAGTCCGGGGCACTACTTTGATGGGGATTTCAAACCAAGAGGGACATTTAGTTTTAGCAACTGGCAACAAATCAGAATTAGCCGTTGGCTACTCAACGCTCTATGGC
The DNA here is from genome assembly GCA_041180925.1 of Actinomycetota bacterium. Lineage (GTDB taxonomy): Bacteria > Actinomycetota > Actinomycetes > Nanopelagicales > Nanopelagicaceae > ZLKRG08. The sequence continues at coordinate 16,787 of JBEGQQ010000055.1, read as the reverse complement.
GATGCCGTTGGCGCCTTTGCTCCAATCAAAGATGTTTACAAAACTGAGGTCTGGCAATTGGCAAGATGGCGAAATGCCAGCGACGCTGTAATTCCCGAGAATTCAATTACCAAAGAACCCAGCGCAGAACTTCGGCCGGGCCAGAAAGATAGCGACTCGTTACCTGACTATTTATTACTAGATCAATTGCTCGTTAAATATGTCGATCAAGATGCTGGCGCGGCGGGTTTATTGGCTGCTGGTTTTGCCCCAGATTTAATCAATCGCGTCATTGGTTTAGTTGATCGGGCGGAATATAAGCGGCGCCAATATCCGCCAGGTCCGAAAGTTTCGATGCGGGCTTTTGGCAAAGACCGAAGATTGCCGATTACTTCACGCTGGACCGAGCAGAATTGAAGCCTGATTAGTTAACACGCTGGAAACTTTACGCTGGCAATATTTGCGCCATGAGCGAAATCAGTAAGCAGCAAGAATTTGTACTTCGCACAGTTGAAGAACGGAATGTGCGATTTATTCGCCTTTGGTTTACCGATGTTTTGGGGTTTTTAAAATCAGTTGCAATCGCGCCCGCTGAATTAGAAGCTGCATTCGAAGAGGGCATTGGCTTTGATGGTTCGGCAATTGAAGGTTTTGCCCGAATCGCAGAATCAGATATGTTGGCAAAACCTGACCCGACTACTTTTTCAATTTTGCCATGGCGCACCGAAGCGCCAGGTGCTGCCCGAATGTTTTGCGACATTGTGATGCCAGATGGGACACCGTCACCTTCGGATCCGCGTCAAGTTTTACGGCGAACACTTAAGCGCGCAGCCGATATGGGATTCACCGCTTACACCCATCCCGAAATCGAATTTTTCCTATTTAAAGAACCGCCAGTTGTAGGTGTAAAACCAATTCCGGTTGATTCTGGTGGCTACTTTGATAACACACCAAACTTAATCGGCCATGACTTCCGTCGCCAAGCAATCACTTCGCTCGAAGCCATGGGCGTTTCGGTTGAATTTAGCCACCACGAAGGCGCTCCAGGACAACAAGAGATTGATTTGCGCTACGCCGATGCCTTATCTACGGCAGATAACATCATGACCTTTCGCCATGTAATTAAAGAAGTGGCAATGGAGCAGGGCTTCTATGCATCTTTCATGCCAAAACCATTTACTGATTATCCAGGATCTGGCATGCACACTCACGTCTCACTTTTTAAGGGTGAAGACAATGCTTTTTACGATCCGAAGTCCGAATTCAATTTATCGAAAATCGGTCGCAGTTTTGTCGCCGGAATTTTGCGCCATGCAAATGAAATAACTGCGATCACAAATCAGTGGGTCAATTCTTATAAGCGATTACATGGCGGCGGTGAAGCGCCAGCGCTAATTGATTGGGGTCCAAGCAATCGTGGCTCGCTAGTTCGAATTCCGATGTACAAACCAAATAAAGAAAATTCAACGAGAATCGAATTGCGCTCGCTGGATTCAGCTTGTAATCCATATTTGGCATATGCCGTAATGCTTTCGGCCGGATTGAAAGGAATAGAAGCCGGCTACGAATTACATAACGTCACGCATCCAGCGCCACTGCCAGTTAGCTTGAATGATGCAATCACGATTATGGAGCAGAGCGAATTGGTAAAGCAGACTCTTGGCGATGATGTTTTCGAATATGTACTTAGAAATAAGCGTGCGGAATGGGCGGAATATCGCCGCCAAGTTTCGGCTTTTGAATTAGACCGATATTTGCCAGTTCTTTAATCGACAAGTTACGCTACGGCTCTGATGAAGATTCAATTACAAGGCGCACTCCTACTTAGTCGCCGTGGCGGGGCCAACTAGACCGGTCTCCTCGCCGCGGAGAGTTCGCGCGCTTGCCGGTTAATCCCGTTCAAAAATTTCAGACAAAATCAGATTTAAAGTAGGAGCAAAATGAATTTTCCCAAGCAATCTAAAAGTTCGATGCCCGCGCATCGATATACATCTTTTATTCCAGTAGAACTTCCTGATCGAACTTGGCCAAATCAAAAGATGGTTAAAGCGCCAAAGTGGGCTTCAGTTGATCTTCGCGATGGTAATCAAGCCTTGATCGATCCAATGGATACCCCAAGAAAACTGGCCATGTTCAATTTACTGGTCAAGATGGGCTACAAAGAGATTGAAGTTGGATTCCCATCGGCGAGCCAAACTGATTTCGATTTTGTTCGCAAAATTATCGAAGAAGATTTAATTCCGGACGATGTCGTAATTCAAGTGTTGACCCAAGCCCGCGAACCACTTATTCGTCGAACCTATGAGGCGATCAAAGGTTCAAAACAGGCAATCGTTCATTTATACAACTCAACTTCCACGCTACAACGACGAGTTGTCTTTGGATTAGATAAAGCAGGCATCAAAAAGATTGCAACTGATGGCGCGGAACTTTGTTTGGCGCTAACCGATGCCGTAAAAGGGACCAAGGTTAATTTTGAATATTCACCAGAGTCATATACCGGGACTGAATTGGAATTCGCGAAAGAAGTTTGCGATGCCGTAAACCATATTTGGAAGCCAACGCCAGAATGGAAGACCATTATGAATCTTCCAGCAACAGTTGAAATGGCTACACCAAATGTTTATGCCGATTCAATCGAATGGATGCATCGCAATTTAGATCGTCGCGATTCAATCGTAATCAGCTTGCATCCTCATAATGACCGAGGAACTGGTGTAGCAGCTGCGGAATTAGGTTTCTTAGCCGGAGCAGATCGGATTGAAGGAACTTTATTTGGCAATGGCGAGCGCACTGGAAATGTTTGTCTGGTGACTCTCGGTTTGAATTTAATGGCACATGGAATTGATCCCGAAATTGATTTCTCGGAAATTGACGAAATTCGTCGAACAGTTGAATATGCAAATCAACTTCGGGTCCCAGAGCGCCATCCATATGGTGGCGATTTAGTTTTCACTGCATTTTCAGGTTCACACCAAGATGCCATCAAAAAAGGCTTTGATCATTTAGAAAAAGATGCCAAAGCTGCCGGAAAAGCAGTTGATGATTTCAAGTGGGAAGTTCCATATTTGCCAATTGATCCGAAAGATATAGGTCGCTCTTACGAAGCGGTAATTCGGGTTAATAGCCAATCTGGCAAAGGTGGCGTTGCATATTTAATGAAAACGGAACATCAACTCGATTTGCCACGTCGCCATCAAATTGAATTTAGCAAAGTCGTTCAAGCCAAAACTGACCGCGAAGGTGGTGAAGTTTTGCCGGCAGAACTTTGGGAGATTTTCGAAGACGAATACTTGCCAACCCAAACCGCGCCTTGGGGCAGGTTTAGATTAAAAGGCGCTTCGACAAGTTCGGAAATGGATCAAGATGCCACGATTAAAGTATCAATTACCGATCGCGGAGAATTGAAAGAAATTAACGGATCTGGAAATGGCCCAATTGCAGCTTTCTGCAATGCGCTAAATAAATATGGCGTTGATGTTCGAGTTCTAGATTATTTTGAGCATGCACTTTCAGCTGGCGAAGGCGCCAAGGCAGCGGCATATCTGGAATGTGCTATTGACGGGGATGTTTATTGGGGCGTCGGTATTGATCCAAACACCACAACCGCCTCACTTAAGGCGATTATCTCGGCCATCAATCGCGCGATTCGATAACTGCTCGTAATAAGTTAATGCGGTGAGCCTTTACCGCGATGAAGCAATTGTGTTGCGCACTCAGAAATTGGGTGAAGCCGACCGAATCATCACGCTATTAACTCGAGATCATGGCCGGATTCGCGCAGTCGCCAAAGGCGTTCGGCGAACGATGTCTAAATTTGGTGCGCGACTGGAACCTGGCTCACATGTCGACATTCAATTGCATCAAGGCAAAACCTTTGACACCGTAACTCAAGTTGAAGCAATTATGAACTATGGCGAAGCGCTGACAGACGATTATCAGCGATGGACTGTGGCATCGGCTATTTTGGAAAGCGCTGAAAGATTTACAAATAACGAACATGAGCCATCGCTGCAGGAATTTAAATTAGTAATCGGTGCCATGAAAGTTTTAGCGGAAAATCGCTATGACCCCAATTTGATATTGGATGCGTATTTGCTTCGATCACTTGCCGTCGGTGGTTATGCACCATCATTATCCAATTGTTCAAAATGCGATAAGCCAGGGCCACACCGGTACTTTTCTTTGGTTGGTGGCGGCAGTGTTTGTATTGAATGTCGGCCAAGCGCATCCGCAACTCCTGCCAATGAAACTTTGGAGTTAATGGCGGCGTTACTTAGCGGTGATTGGCTTAAAGCAAATGAAAGTGAAATTCGAAATCGCCGCGAAGCCAGCGGATTAATTGCCGCTTATCTACAATGGCATCTCGAGCGCGGGCTAAGAAGCTTGCCGTTAGTGGAGCGGGTATGAAAGTAAAAAAACCACCAGCACATCCCTCGGGGGTAACAGCGCCCAACTTCGCCAAGAATAAAATTCCAAAACATGTGGCAGTGGTTATGGATGGAAATGGCCGCTGGGCAAAAAATCGTGGTTTGCCAAGAACCGAAGGACATAAAGCAGGGGAAGCTGCGTTAATTGATTTAATTTACGGCGCAATCGAAATCGGTGTAAAAGAAGTAAGCGCATTTGCATTTTCAACCGAAAATTGGAAGCGATCACCAGACGAAGTCAAATTCTTAATGAATTTTAGTCGTGAAGTTTTGCGCACAAGGCGGGATGAATTAAATGAAGTAGGCGTGAAAATTAGATGGATTGGCCAAGAAAAACGTCTAATGAAAAGTGTCGTTGACGAATTGCTTTTGGCCGAGGAATTAACCGAGAACAACAAAGTTTTGACGCTCAATATGTGTGTAAATTACGGCGGCCGAGCAGAAATTACCGATGCCGCAACCCAATTGGCGACTGATGTAAAGCGTGGGAAAGTTTCGCTTAAGAGCATTAATGAAAAATCATTCGCAAAATATTTTGAAGTTCCCGACGTAGATTTGTTTTTGAGATCATCGGGCGAAATGCGGACCAGTAATTTCTTACCATGGCAGTCGGTTTATTCCGAACTGATATTTATGGATGTGCTCTGGCCAGATGTAGATCGCAGGGTTTTGTGGCGAGCTATTGAGGAATATGTCCGACGTGATCGCAGATACGGTAAAGCCTAAAACTATAAAACGGTAATTACGCCCCACATAATTAATACGCCAGCCACAGTCGAAAACAAGGTAACTCGCGACGGATGGCGCGAATGTGCCTCCGGCAAAATATGCGAAGTAGCAAGGTAGATAATGATTCCGCTAAATACAGCAAGATAAATCGTGAGCAAGCTGTCGCTAATTGCAATATAAGTTCCGACAGCCGCCCCAGAAATTCTCATTACGGCATCAACGCCGAGTAACCATTTTGCTTTAGCGCGCCAGTTTCCGGTTTTCTGCAACATGCTTACAGTATTTAATCCATCAGAAAAGGCATGAACTAGTAACGCGAAAAATACTGCGTAGCCAATTTTATTATTTATTTGAAATGCTAAACCGAGTGCGACACCATCTATAAAAATGTGGCCAGCCAAAGCAACTGCGCCGATGCCACCGGCAATATTTCCGTGGCTATGTGAATGATCGTGTCCGTAATCTGAGTCAGCTGGTTCGTGCGCGCCAAAAGTGCGCTCCAAAATGTGTAGCGCTAAAAATCCGGCAACTAAAGCAATTGAAACCACGCGAACACCTGCGAATTCAGCTTGGTTTTCAGTAAATACTTCTGGGATTAATTCCAGGGTTACCAGCCCAAGTAATAAACCGGCTGACAAGCCCAGCACTAAATGAAATCGGTCTTTGCTGCGAATCGCCAAAGTTCCGCCGGCGGCGGTAGCAATTACAGTTATAACAGCAAAGAGAAGCGCCATTTGGTAAGTATCTCACGCGATAAACTATGCATCTGGTCTAGCACCCGCTAGTACCGCCGACAGCCAGCCGGATGGAGCAGAAAATGGCAGCAGACCGATTAGAAAATATTGTTAGTCTTTCAAAACGACGTGGATTTGTTTTTCCATCATCAGAAATTTACGGTGGCTTAAGAGCTGCTTGGGATTACGGCCCATTAGGTGTTGAAGTAAAAAATAACGTTAAACGCCAGTGGTGGAAATACATGGTAACTGGTCGCGAGGATATTGTCGGTTTAGATTCCTGTGTGGTTCTAGCACGAGAAGTTTGGGAAGCTTCTGGCCACGTAGCAACATTTACTGATCCGCTAACTGAATGTACTTCCTGCCACAAACGTTATCGCGCAGATCATTTAGAAGAAGCGTTTGAAGCAAAACATAAGCGGAAACCGGAATCGTTAGCCGAAGTAAATTGCCCGGCCTGCGGCAACAAAGGGCAATTTACAGTTCCAAAGCAATTTTCAGGTTTGTTAAAAACTTATTTAGGCGCTGTCGAAGACGAAAGTGGTCTCGCATATTTGCGTCCAGAAACTGCCCAAGGTATTTTCATCAATTTTGATCAAGTATTAACAACTTCTCGGAAAAAACCGCCATTTGGAATTGGCCAAATTGGTAAATCTTTCCGTAATGAAATTACGCCCGGAAACTTTATTTTCCGAACTCGCGAATTCGAACAAATGGAAATGGAATTTTTTGTACCACCAGGAACAGATGAAGAATGGCACCAATATTGGATTGATACTCGTCTTGCTTGGTATAAAAATCTCGGAATTAATCCAGATCGACTTCGTTTGTATGAACATCCGAAAGAGAAGTTATCGCACTATTCCAAGCGCACTGTTGACATCGAATACAAATTTGAATTTGCAGGAACAGAATGGGGCGAACTTGAAGGTATTGCTAATCGCACCGATTTTGATTTGAAAGCTCACTCTGTCGCATCCGGAAAAGATTTAACTTACTTCGATCAAGAAAAAGGCGAGCGTTGGACACCTTATGTGATTGAACCAGCGGCAGGTGTTGATCGCTGCACACTTACGTTCTTGATGGATGCATTTACCGAAGATGAAGCACCGAATTCAAAGGGTGAACTTGAAAAACGTGCCGTTTTGAAACTTGATTATCGGTTAGCGCCGATAAAAGTGGCAGTGCTACCGCTTTCGCGAAACGCTGATTTATCACCCAAAGCTCGTGATTTGGCTGCGCAATTGCGAAAAAATTGGAGCGTTGATTTTGATGACGCAGGAGCTATTGGCCGCCGGTATCGTCGCCAAGATGAAATTGGAACTCCGTATTGCATCACCGTTGATTTTGAATCACTCGATGATCATGCGGTGACAATTCGAGAACGTGATTCGATGGCACAAGAACGAATTGCAATCGATCAAGTTGAAGCATGGTTGGCACCAAAATTAATCGGAGCTTAAATCTTCCACTTCCAAGTGGCGACTACAAAATAGATCCAGCTGTTGTGCTGGCACCAATGGCCGGAATTACCAATGCACCATTTCGTCAACTTTGCCGCGAACAAGGTGCCGGTCTATTTGTTTCTGAAATGGTGACCGCACGCGCTTTAATTGAACGTCGCCCAGAAACACTTCGAATGATCCAACCTGGAAAAAATGAATGGCCACGTAGTGTCCAGCTTTATAGCGTTGATCCAAACACGATGCGTCGGGCTGTTGAAATGTTGGGTAAAGAAAATTTAGTTGATCACATCGATATGAATTTTGGATGTCCAGTACCGAAAGTAACTCGCAAAGGTGGCGGTGCGGCGCTGCCATTTAAGCGAAAGTTATTTGCCGAAATTGTTAAATCTGCCGTTGAAGCCGCTAAACCTTTTAAAATTCCGGTCACGGTAAAAATGCGAGTTGGAATTGATAGTGATCACGAAACTTATTTGGAGGCGGCAACTTCGGCTGCAAACGCTGGAGTTACGTGGGTAGCGCTGCATGCTCGCACCGCATCTCAAATGTATGAAGGAAAATCTGACTGGAGCAAAATCAAAAATTTAGTTGAACATTTGAAGCCAACTGGGATTCCGGTTTTAGGAAATGGCGACATTTGGAGCGGAAAAGATGCGCTAGAAATGGTTTCACTAACAAATTGCGCCGGAGTGGTTGTCGGCCGTGGCTGTTTGGGTCGGCCGTGGCTATTTAATGATCTAGTAAATACTTTTTCCGGAAATCCAACTAAGACGGAACCAACTTTGAAAGAAGTTGCCGAGATTATGTGGCGCCACGCCAACTTAATTGTCGAATATTTCGAAAGCGAAGATCGCGGCTGTCGTGATTTGCGAAAACACATGGCCTGGTATTTAAAAGGTTTTAGAGTTAAGCGCGAATTGCGGAGCGCATTTGGCATGGTTAGTTCTTTATCCGAGTTGCGATTTCTACTTGACCAGCTCGAAGATCAACCGTATCCAACTGAAGTGGCCGAAAAGCCAAGAGGTCGGACATCACACGGACGTCCAACTACCTTGCCAGATCGCTGGTTGGATGATCCAGATGAATTGGCACATGTCGAACTTGAAGATGCCTTCTCTGGTGGCTGACAAAAGTAATGTTTAAATTAATTCGAAGATTTTTCACATTGATTTTCTTAATTATAATTGGCGTTCCAACTTTTTTTGTTGGCCAAGTTTGGTATTCCGCGAAATATTCAAAAGCGGAGAGCGCAAAAGTTGCAGTAGTTTTGGGTGCTGCTCAATTCGATGGTCGTCCAAGTGATGCGCTTGAAGCCCGGCTTGTTGAAGCAATTCGAATTTATAAATTGGGCATGGTAGAAAAAATTGTCACAGTCGGTGGTGGGGCGCCAGGAGATCGATTTACTGAGGCGCGGGCTGGTAGAAAATTCTTAATCTCTAGTGGCATTCCGCGGAAAAGTGTTATCGAAATTCCACAAGGTCGTCGGACTTATTCCAGCACGAAAGCGTATACAACTTTTTTAAAAACTAATTTAGTTACAAATGCGATTGTGGTAACTGATCCGTATCATTGTCGACGTGCTACAACCATGGCAAATGATTTAGGAATTTCAACGACTTGTTCGCCAGTTACAACTGGTCCGTATTCGCTAAAAAATTCTTCGTATCGTTACTTAATGCGTGAATCGGTGGCCTACGTGGCCTACTTATTCTTAGAAAAACGCGGAATTCATGTCAGCGATCACCTTGAAAATTCCTCTTTGAACTCAATTTCGTTAGGGTAAATCTTGTGGGGTATAAATCTTCGGACTTAGAGCGATTTGTTCCCGAGCCAGCCAAACGTTCCGGCCGCACGGAATTTATGCGCGATCGCGCACGATTAATTCACTCGGCGGCACTTCGCAGATTGGCAGCTAAAACCCAAGTTGCAGTTCCTTGGGAAAATGATTTTCAGCGAACTCGCTTGTCTCATTCACTCGAATGCGCCCAAATCGGTCGCGAATTTGGCGCTTCACTTGGCGCCGATCCAGATTTAATTGATACCGCTTGTTTAGCTCACGATTTGGGGCACCCACCTTTTGGTCACAACGGTGAAATGGCGCTAGCTGAAATTGCTAAAGACATTGGCGGCTTTGAAGGAAACGCGCAAACTTTTCGAATCTTGACCCGAATCGAAGCAAAAACATATGTCAATGATCGCTCTGTGGGCTTAAATTTAACACGCGCATCGCTAGACGCCTGCAGTAAATATCCATGGGATCAAACTAAAAATTCTAAAAAATTTGGCGTTTACGAAGACGATAAAGAAATTTTTAATTGGATGAGAATTGGAGCTCCAGAAGGAAAGCGAACTTTTGAAGCCCAAATCATGGATTGGTCAGATGATGTTTCGTATTCAGTTCATGATTTTGAAGATGCAATTGTTGCTAATCAAATTTCGATTGTAGAATTGGATCGAGATTTAGATGGCATCTACTTGAATTTAACAAAAAATTTCATGCCTAATTTAACTCAAACTGACGTACGTGCAGCGCTCAAGCGCCTGCAATCACTTTCGTGCTGGCCAACTGAATTTGGTGGCCAACATCGAGATTTAGCCAAATTGAAGGATTCGACCAGTCAACTGATTGGTCGATTTATTGCCGAAGCTGAAAATGCTACTCGCGCTAAACACGGTAATGGGCAACTAACTAGATTCGATGCAGATTTAGAAATTCCGATCGAACAGTTAATTGAAGTTTCATTGTTGAAGGCGATTTCTAGCTTCTATTTAATTGAATCACCATCAGCAGCTCCGAAATACTCTAAACAGCGCGAAGTTATCAGAGAACTTGTCGAAGCTATTTATCAAGCAGCGCCAGATGTTTTGGATCCAATTTATTTGGATGATTGGGCTAAAGCCAAATGTGAAAATGAGAAATTGCGCGTGGTGATTGACCAAGTTGCCAGTCTGACCGATCCTGCCGCCTATGCTCTACATTCAAGGTTGGTAAATACATGAGTGGTCGCATAAAAGATGAAGATGTCGCTTACATTCGCGACCATGCACCAATTGATGAAGTCGTCTCAGATTATGTTCAATTGAAGAGCGCCGGCGGCGGACAGAAAAAAGGTTTATGCCCATTTCATGATGAAAAATCACCTTCATTTCATGTCACACCGAGCAAAGGCTATTACCACTGCTTTGGCTGCCAGACTGGTGGCGACGTAATTAACTTTGTCATGAAAATGGAGCACACAAGTTTTGTCGAAACTGTCGAGCGATTGGCTGATCGAATTGGATATCAACTTCGCTATGACGAGGGTGGAAAACCATCGCAAAATCCCGGAATTCGCTCGAGATTAATTGCTGCCAATGCTGCTGCCGCCAAATTTTTTGAACATAAATTAGCAATTGAACCTAGTGCGCAAATTGGTCGTGATTTTCTTATCAAGCGCGGGTTCGATCAAGCCTCATGTGCAAAATTTGGCGTCGGTTACGCACCTGATGATTGGGATCAACTGACAAAACATTTGAGAAGTGAAGGTTTTACTGGGGAAGAGTTGGAACTTGCGGGATTGAGCAAAGAAGGTCAGCGCGGAATGATTGATCGTTTTCGTCACCGACTAACTTGGCCGATTCGAGATATTTCAGGGGACATTGTTGGCTTCGGCGCACGAAAACTTGCCACAGATGATGTTGATCAAGGACCTAAATATTTAAATACACCAGAGACGCCTATTTATAAAAAGAGCCAAGTTCTTTATGGGCTAGATCTTGCTAAAAAAGCGATTGCAAGCAAACGCCAAGTGGTTGTAGTCGAAGGTTATACCGATGTTATGGCTGCACATTTAGCTGGCATTGAAACTGCAGTAGCAACTTGCGGAACTGCGTTTGGCGACGATCACATCCGAATTTTGCGGCGGTTACTAATGGACGATGACGCATTCCGAGGCGAGGTGATTTTCACCTTCGATGGCGATGCAGCTGGACAGAAAGCTGCCCTACGCGCATTTGGTGATGACCAAAAATTTGTGACCCAAACATTTGTGGCAGTTGAACCAAACGGGATGGATCCGTGCGAGCTGCGCCAAGAAAAGGGGGATGAAGCGCTTCGCGATTTAATTGCGCGACGAATTCCGTTATTTGAATTTGCAATTAGAACTGAATTGAAGAAACATGATTTACAAACTGCGGAAGGTCGAGTAAATGCACTTGCTGCTACTGCGCCAATTGTCGCTGCCATCCGTGATAAATCTCTGCGGCCAGAATATGTCAGAAATTTGGCGGGTTGGCTTGGAATGGAAATGGAAACGGTTTCCACTCAAGTTTCGCAAAGTGTTGGAAAATCTCAACCACAATCGGCACCGCAATCACCAAGCGAAGATTGGCGACCGAATCCAAATGAACCTACTTTGGCGCTCGAGCGTGAAGTTTTGAAGGCAAAATTGCAGATGCCAGAATTAGTATTAAATTGGAGCGAATTACCACAAAATGCATTTAGCCATCCAGCGTATATAGCAATGCGTGCGGTAATTGATCAGGGCGCCAAATCAATTGATGATTTTCAAGATGAGAAATTAAAAAATCTATTCACCGAATTATCGGTAGAAGGAATTAGAAGTGATCGAGAATTGTCATCGGCATATGTCCAAAGTATTTTGGCAAGACTGCACGAATTGGCAATTTCCAGAACCGTGGCAGAAATCAAATCAAAATTACAACGACTAAATCCAGTTGAAAACGAGCAGGAGTACAACGAAAGTTTCGCCGAATTAGTTTCTTTGGAGGCCAAGCGGCGCGAATTGCGTGAGAGCGCGCTCGGTTCGATTTAGACCGAATCTGATTTTGCGCTAAAGTTCGACTCTCAATCCCTGATAGCTCAATGGCAGAGCAGCCGGCTGTTAACCGGCAGGTTCTTGGTTCGAGTCCAAGTCAGGGAGCGTGGCAAATATTTTTACAACCGCCCGTCAATCTTGGCGAAATCAAAGCCCCGCTGCCAGGTTATTGCGACTTTGGTTGGGCCTAACTTGGATTTATGGTGGCTGGGTAAAGGCGAACGATCCAGGTTTTTTAACCCCAGGTGCGACTACATATATCGGAAATGAAATTCAAGGGTTCGCAGTGAATTCACCACTTGCGCCGCTTTTGAGTAAATCTTTGGAACATGCAACTGCGATTGGTTGGCTAACTTTATTAGGTGAATTTGCAACCGGCGTAGCGACTTTATTTTTCATAATGCCAAGATTTGCCGCGCTAGTTGGTTTTGCGACATCAATTGGACTTTGGTTAACGGTAACATTTAATGTCTCGCCATATTTTCTAGGAAGTGATACGGCCTATGCAGTTTTGTGGGGCGCTTATTTTTTAATTTTGAATGGCAACAATAAAAGAATTTCAGTTGATATTAATCGCCGTGGTGCGATGCGGTTTGTCTCTGGTTTAGCGGTTGTGGGCGGCTTGACTGCTGTTGCAAAATTATTTCCAAAGAAAGTAGAAAAGAAGAGCACTGGTAGCGGCATTGTTAAAGTAACTGACTTACAAGTTAATCATTCGGTGCCGTTTAAAAGCGCTTCTGGTACTGCAGCAATTTTGTTCCGTACCAACAATGGATTCTTTGCCTATTCATCGGTATGTACGCACCAAGGCTGCTTAGTTCAGTACAACTCGGTGAAACGTGAATTACATTGCCCGTGCCACGGCGCAGCCTTTGACCCATATAACGGGGCAAAAGTTATCCAAGGTCCCGCTACTCGGCCGCTTCCAGCGATAAAAGTTAAGGTTGTTGGCGATTGGGTAGTTGAGGCTTAACTCATAACCGCCACTAATTTAATTCTCGGGAATTTTTAAGGCAGGTTTGGCATTCTCATGAATATGAAACGAGTTATTGCATCCTTCATCACAGGGGCAGTCATTGCGGGCGGAATTGCCACAGCTGCCAATAATGTTCAGAGCGTTTCCCGGGCTTGCGTTAGTACAAAGACCAAGGCGATGTATTTGGCAACCTCAAGTGAATGTCCAAAGGGGCAGTATTTAGTTGATCTAACTGGCCAATCAATGGATGCAAGAACTATTTCCGGTTTAGTTACGCCATCGGTGGTTTCGATTTCAGTTTCAGCCAACTCTGGCAGCGGCACAGGTTCAGGTTGGGTTTATAACTCAACTGGTGGAACAACTTATGTAGTTACGAATAATCACGTAATCGATACGGCAGCATCTGGCGGAAGTATTAAAGTTGAATTAAATAACGGTGACCAAATTTCAGCTTCAATTGTGGGCCGAGATCCTGGTTATGACTTGGCAGTTTTGCGATTGCGAAACGGGAATCTGCCAGAAATGAAAATTGGAGATTCTTCAAAAGTTGCTGTCGGCGATCCTGTAATTGCGATCGGATCTCCACTTGGTTTATCTAGCACCGTTACAAGTGGCATTGTCTCTGCGCTAAATCGACCTGTATCTGCTGGTAGCACCGGGGCGGAAAGCTATGTAAATGCGATTCAGACAGATGCCGCAATTAATCCTGGAAATTCAGGAGGCGCGTTAGTTGATGAAACTGGAAAAATAATTGGGGTTAACTCAGCAATTGCCACACTTTCAAGCGGTTTAGGACAATCTGGAAATATTGGCTTAGGTTTTGCGATTCCAATTAATGAAGCTAAGCGCGTTATTGATGAAATTATCCAAACTGGTAAATCAACAAGACCGGTTTTAGGAGTTTATTTCGATAATTCATTTAACGGAACCGGTGCGCGGATTGCCCGACTTATGGATGGCGAAGCTGCCGATAGAGCAGGCATTCCAGCCGGAGCGATTATTAGATCGATTGATGGCTTTAAAACTCCAGATCAAATCAGTGCGATTGTAAGAATTAGATCGTATGCACCTGGCAGCAAAGTCAAAGTTACGGTTGAACTGCCAAATAGTGGCGGCACGCGTACTTATTCAGTAACGCTCGGTAGAGCCAATAGCCTTTAGTAGAATTTATTAATGGCGCTCTTTCGACTTCAGATAACTTTGCCCGATCGACCAGGTTCACTCGGTGCAGTGGCTTCGGCAATTGGATTTGCCGGCGGGGATATTCGAGGTCTAGTCGTACTTAAAAGCGAAGCTGGCACTGGCTTTGATGACGTCACCGTGGCAATCCCAGGTTCTGATCCAACGGATTTGGTAAATGTGCTTAATGATTTAGGTGGAGTTGAAGTACTAGAAGTTGTGCCAGTTAATTAAACATCTCGGCTATCGTTTTTTTAGGCTGCCAATTAAATAAATCTTTCGCTTTCGAAATATCTGCTAGCAAAATTGCCGGATCACCCGAACGTCGCCCAATTTCAACGGTTGGGATTGGGCGGCCTAACTGTTTTTCGCATGCTGAGATTACTTCTTTGACGCTAAATCCAATACCGCTACCTAGATTTAAAATTTCCGCCTTAAACTTTGAAATCTTTTCGATTGCCAAAATATGAGCATCCACAATATCTGAAACGTGAACATAATCTCGGATACATGTCCGGTCTGGCGTCGGCCAATCAGTGCCATAAATCGAGATTGGATTCTTTGGATCTGCCTTTAAAATATTTGGAATTAAGTGGGTTTCCGGGTGATGATTTTCGAAAACATCTTTGTAACTACCGGCTACGTTAAAGTAACGAAAAGAAATTGAATTAAAGCCATACTCTTTAATTAAATTCTCAACAGCCAATTTAGTTTCCCCGTAAGGGTTAGTGGGATTTGTCGGATGACTTTCTCTAATCGGAGTTTCAAGTGGTTCACCATAAACTGCTGCCGAAGATGAGAAAACTATTTTGGATATTCCAGCTATTTTCATCTCATTAAAAAGATTTTTGCTGCCATCAATATTTATTTCTCGGTAAATATCTGGGTTTGCAACTGATTCAGCGACCAACGATTTACCTGCAAAGTGGATTACTGCATCTACACCAGTTAAGGCTGGAGCTATCTCTTTGGGATTAAGCAGTGAGCCTTCGAAAAAATTCGCATAATTTGGGACATTTGATTTATAACCAGTTGATAAGTCATCAAAAACGTTTACTTCATGTCCAGCTTCAAATAATTTCCTAACTGCTACGGCGCCTATGTAACCAGCACCTCCAGTTACGCATATTTTCAAAACGTTACGCCTCGCAGAGTTTGCGCAATTTGTTCTGGTGTTTGGTCGGCAACGAATGCGCCCATTGCAGATTCAGAGCCTGCCAAGTATTTCAATTTCTCAGGTGTTGCTCGCACGCTATTTATTTGCCAGTGCAGGCGCATTACATCGCCACCCTTTTTTACGGGTGCTTGATACCAGGCTGCGATGTAAGGCATCGAAGTTCCGTAAACGCCATCTAATTTCTTCATGATTGTCGAAGCAATTTCTGGCCAGGAATTTAGTTGCGCTTCATTGAGCTTAGAAAGATCGGCAACTGATTGTTTTGGCGCTACCTGTATTTCAAATGGATATTTAGCAGCGTATGGGACAAATGCCACCCAGAATTCATTTTCAAAGATGATTCGTTTTTGTTCCACCATTTCCCGCTTAATAATCTCATCCATCAGAACTTTTCCAGTTTGTTCGTAGTACTTTTTAGCAGTTGCCAACATTTTTTCTACCCGTGGTGGCAAAAAGGAATAAGCATAAATTTGGCTATGCGGATGGTGCAAAGTAACGCCGACTTCTTGGCCACGATTTTCAAAAAGACCAACATACTCAACGAATGGTTTGCCGGAAAGTTCAGCCGTTCGATCTGCCCAGGATGTGATTAAAGTTTTTAAATGGCGAGCGTCCAAATCTTTAATAGATTTTTCATGTTCGCTGGTAAAACAAATAACTTCACAATGTCCAGCAGCGGTATGGCTATCAGTATCCGGTCCGGCTAAATCAGGTAGTGCCCAATCTCCTTTTGGATCTGCTAACGCTGGGTGGCGATTGTCGAACGAAACAACTTCGTAATCGCTTTCTGGAATTTCAGTAAGACGATTCTCTGCAGCATTCTTTTCAGTAGGGCAGAGCGGACAAAGTTCCTTCGGCGGATAAAAAACGCGTTTAGTCCGATGCGCAGCGACAATTGTCCATTCGTTCACAAGTGGATCAAGTCGAAGTTCACCAAGTTGTGGCGCAACATCCGAAGGTCGTTTATCTATTGCACTTCGTTCGATTTTAGCGCTGTCGTAATATCGAATGGTGCGGCCATCGGAGAGAGTTAAGTCGCTGCGGAATATGCCATTTTTAATCTGTTTCGCAGCCATGGGCGCAATTCTACTAATCAAATTTCAATTGATTATTTGGCCTCGGCAGCCATTAAATGAGGTTTTTACCCCCGGTTTAGGCTTCGGTTTTATAGTTGGGGTTGGTTTACTTCCAGGCAAGATGTTAAGCGTAACTGGCACGGAATTATCCGCGTGGGTATTTGAATCATCTTTAAAATTTACAAATCCATTCCAGGTACCAACTGGCAAGCCAGAAACTTTTAACT
>JBEGQQ010000054.1:0-3234 GCA_041180925.1 Actinomycetota bacterium | reverse complement strand
TGCTGCAGCTCCAAAGCGTCGTCGTCGTAAGAAGGCTGCTAAGTAATTTAGCTTTCGCAAAAAACCCGCCAGGTTCGCCTGGCGGGTTTTTTATTTTTTAAGATTATTCGATTACTTCGCTTCGTAAATTACTTTCAATTTTTTTAAAGGCTTGGGCAATCGCTTCCTGGTCGCCTTTGCTCAGCACGTCAATAAAGCGCGATCTAATGCTATTTAGATGGATGGGTGCAGCTTTCACTATAGCTTGCCAGCCCTTTGGGGTCATTACCGCCCATTGGCCCCGCTTGTCGACCTCACAATTTTGGCGTTTAACCCAGCCAGCTTTCTCCATAACTTTCATTCGATGGGATAGACGCGATCGCGAGACCAATCCATTTTCGGCAAGTTCACTCATTCGCATTCTGCGATCAGGGGCTTCGCTTAATAAAACTAAAACCTCATAATCAGCCATTGATAAATCTTCGGAATCCAAATCAGCATCGAGCGCATCTAATAATCTGCGACTAGCGACAATGTATCGGCGCCATGCCGCCATTTCACTTGGCGATAACCACTTCGGTTCGGTACTTTTGCCAGCCATAGCGGGATTCTACCAAATAGTTGAAGGTTCAACTATTGTGGCTATTTAAGATTAGGTGGCGCACTTTGAAATCTGGAATTCGAAAAGAGCTCTTCGATACCTCGGTGCGACCACAAGATGATTTATATACCTTTGCCAATGGCGCCTGGTTAAAGACCCATCAAATCCCTGCCGATCGTTCAAACGATGGTATTACCTATGAATTATTTGAAGCTGCCGAAAAGCAGGTCCGGGAAATCATTGAAAGCGATAACGGAAAGATTGGCGCCCTATTTAAATCATTTATCGACGTAGCGCGGATAAATCGGGCCGGAATCGACCCAATCCGGGAGGCAATTGCCAAGATTGCTGCAATTACCGATGCCAGGACGCTGATTGCCACTATCGCCGAGCTAGAGGTGGATGGCTTTGGCGGAATTTTTGGCGCCTTTGTCGACACCGACCACACTGATTCATCTCAATACATTCTCTACTTTATGCAAAGCGGCCTCAGTTTGCCCGATGAGGCTTACTACCGAGAAGAGGATTACCAGCCAATTAGAGTGGCGCTGGTCGATCACATCGCCAAAATGTCCCAAATTTCTGGCTTAGAAATCGATGGCCAATCTGTCTTGGATTTAGAAACCAAAATCGCCTCTTATCACTTTGATCAAGTTAAAGATCGCGATGCGATGTTGACCTATAACAAATTAACTAGAGCTGAATTCCAAGAGCTTTGCGGCGCCTTTGATTTAGCAACATATATCTCTGCCAGCAAAGTCAATCCTAAATTTTTCGAATCGGTGATTGTTCGCGAGCCGCAATTTTTTGAAGGGCTCGGAAAATTATTTGCCCAATTTGACTTGGCAGCTTGGAAAAATTGGACTTTGTGGCAGCTATTGAGCGGATCGGCTGGTTATTTAAATGAGGAGCTAGTTAATCAAAATTTTGCCTTTTATGGCACCACGCTCTCTGGGACGCCAAAAATTCGCGAGCGCTGGAAGCGCGCCATTTCATTGGTTGAAGGTTCGATCGGTGAAGAGGTTGGAAAAGAATATGTGCGCCGCCATTTCCCGCCAACTAGCAAAGCACAGGTTCAACAATTAGTTTCAAATTTGATTGAAGCTTATCGGCAGTCAATCAAGCAATTGACTTGGATGAGCTCAGAGACCAAAGAAAAAGCTTTGGTAAAACTTGAAAAGTTCACGCCAAAAGTTGGCTACCCAGATAAGTGGCGCGACTATTCCAAGCTAGAAATTAAATCCGATGATTTGATGGCTAATATCAAAGCGATTGCTAAATTTTCTCGAGATTATGAATTAAACAAATTGAGCGGCCCAGTTGATCGCGACGAGTGGCACATGACGCCACAGACAGTTAATGCCTATTACAACCCGGGGTTAAATGAAATTGTCTTTCCAGCAGCAATTTTGCAGGCACCATTTTTTGATCCCGACGCCGACGATGCGGTCAATTACGGTGGGATTGGCGCAGTCATTGGCCACGAAATAGGCCACGGTTTTGACGATCAAGGTTCGCGTTATGACGGCGATGGAAACTTAGTTGATTGGTGGACCGAACAAGATCGCAAAGAATTTGAAGCTCGGACTGCGCTCTTAATTGATCAATATAACCAGCTTTCTCCGACTGCAGCACCGGATGTCAAAGTAAATGGCGAATTTACTTTGGGCGAAAATATTGGAGATTTGGGCGGTATGAATATCGGAATGAAGGCATACCGAATCGCCCTTGCTGGAAAGCCAGCGCCCGTAATTGATGGTTTGACTGGCGATCAGAGATTTTTCT
Organism: Actinomycetota bacterium; assembly: GCA_041180925.1. GTDB lineage: Bacteria > Actinomycetota > Actinomycetes > Nanopelagicales > Nanopelagicaceae > ZLKRG08. The sequence continues at coordinate 869 of JBEGQQ010000054.1, read as the reverse complement.
TAGGGTGGGCCCAATGTTGGCGTCGATTAATTCGCCCAGAAGAGGCGCGCCGACGAATCGCGACTGACCCCCATTCACCTGATGAACTTCGTTGCAACCAAATTGTGCGAAATATGGATGAGTTTTATGACGCCTTTGATGTAAAACCTGGTGACGCACTTTATTTAGAGCAGCGCGTCCAAATCTGGTAGCTATTTAATCTTGATTGATTTCAAAATTGGAATTGGCGCCAAGCATCCAATCGTCGTAACAATCACCCATAACGCAGGATGACCAGCGTTCAACATAAAACCAACCAATAACGGACCGACTATTCCTGCTACCGACCATTGCAGCGAAATTAATGAATTTGCTCGGCCGCGAATTTCATCTGGCGATAATTGATTTACTAACGATGGCGTGGTTGGCGACCAAATCATTTCGCCAAAGGCAAATATGATTGAGGAGATAAGTTGAAGTGGAATAATCCAGCCGACTGGAGTCCAGCCACTTACACCTGCAAACACCCAAGAAATTGCCCAAATTACGCCAACCCAAAGTAGCGCTTTTAATTTATCGGTACGTTCTAACCATCTAGCAATTGCCGGTTGGAATAAAACAATCGTCACAGTATTTGCCGCCCAAATTATGCCGAGCCACTTAGGTGAAACACCAAGTACTTCAACGATAAATAAGGGAAGACCGGCAATCGCCGCTGAATAGCCAAATGAAACCAACAGCAAATTTGCCGAAGTCAATTGAAGTAGTTGTTTAATCCTAAAAACTTGAGCATAACTTCCGGTTGGCAGCTCATGGTGGTTATCACGCTTTCCAACAAAGCTCGGAAGTGAAATCATCAAAATCAAATAGATCAGAAATGTCGATCCATC
>JBEGQQ010000053.1:0-5370 GCA_041180925.1 Actinomycetota bacterium | reverse complement strand
ACTGAAATTTTGGTTGGCGATGGCGAAGATCGAGTTCCAATTCGCAAACTTCAGAAACACTTAAAGAAATTGCCGAAAAAATTAAATACTACCCAACTTCGTGAAGTTCGAGCACGCCTTCGCGCGGTAGGTGGATTTAGCATGCCGATTCCAAAGGGCCCGATGCCTAAGGGAATCAAAATTCCAAAACGTTAATTAGATTAATTTAATTAGTTCTAATTAATTTAGTTCGGCTAAAACGTTCGTGTAATCCGCGATTTTCATCATCATAAGTAATTGCGGTAACCACTAAACAGACCAATAAGGTGCGCACAAACGCTTGTACCGGTGAGATTGCACCCCCAGAGTAGTAATCAACTACTTTTAATCCCATCAAGCGGTGGCCCAAACTTGCACCCTGAAGCCAAATTAAGAGCGTTACTTCGATAAAAAAGATCAACATGATCGTCGCACTTTTCCCTGAGGCCGGGCCGATTCGAAAAGCGTTGGTGATGAGGTAGGCCGCAAGCCAATCTATGGATAGCGCGGCTAGTCGGCGGACCATATTGACCTTATTTACGCTCATAGGAGTGAGCATATCCACTGCCGCCCCCAATTTTTAACACGGCCGAAACAAACGGATTAACTCTAAGTTACCTATCAAACCTAAGATTCCATCCATAACGAGGTCAAAGGCGCCCATCGAAAATCTAAATTGGAGTTTAGATGTTTAAAAATGCACAAGAGATTCTTTCCTACATAAAGAAAGAAGATGTGAAGCTGGTAGATATCCGCTTCATTGACTTACCAGGTATTCAGCACCACTTCAACGTACCAGCTGAATCTTTTGACGAAGCGGTCTTTACCGATGGCTTGATGTTTGATGGGTCATCGATTCGTGGCTTCCAATCAATTCACGAATCAGATATGAAACTCTTACCAGTTCCATCGTCTGCCTACATTGATCCGTTCCGAAAAGAGAAAACACTAATTATTCTTTTTAGTGTTCATAATCCAATTGATAACACTCCTTATTCGCGCGACCCACGTGGCATCGTCGCTAAGGCCGTGGATTACATGCGCGGAACCGGAATTGCCGACACCGCATTTTTTGCACCAGAAGCAGAGTTCTATGTCTTCGATGCAATTCGCTTTAACACTGGTATGAACGAGTCCTACCACCACATCGATTCTTATGAAGGTTGGTGGAATACCGGAGTTGAAAAAGATCCAGATGGCACACCAAACCGTGGTTATCGCACCCGAATTAAAGGTGGCTATTTCCCAGTTTCACCAACTGATCAATTCGCAGATATTCGCGATGAAATGGTGATGAAACTTGGTGAAGTTGGTTTGCAAGTTGAACGTTCCCACCACGAAGTTGGAACTGCTGGCCAAATGGAAATCAACTATCGCTTCTCTGACATTTTAAATGCCGGCGATGATGTAATGAAATTTAAGTACGTCATCAAAAATACTGCTTGGCAAAATGGCAAAACTGCAACCTTTATGCCAAAACCACTATTCGGTGATAACGGCTCAGGTATGCACGTTCACCAATCACTTTGGAAAGATGGCAAGCCGCTATTTTTCGAAGCTGGAACTTATGGCGATTTATCCGACATGGCCCGCTGGTATATCGGTGGCTTGTTAAAGCACGCGCCATCATTACTTGCGTTCACAAATCCAACGGTTAACTCCTACCGCCGCTTGGTTCCAGGTTATGAAGCCCCGGTAAATCTTGCGTATTCAGCGCGTAACCGCTCTGCCTGTATTCGAATTCCAATTACTGGTTCAAATCCAAAAGCAAAGCGCATCGAATTCCGCTGCCCTGATCCATCTTCAAATCCATATTTAGCTTTTGCCGCAATGTTGATGGCTGGTTTAGATGGAATTGAAAACAAGATTGAGCCACCAAAGCCGGTTGATAAAGATATTTATGAACTAGAGGGCGCTGAAGCTGCAGCGATTCCACAAGTTCCAGGATCTTTGGATGCGGTTCTAAACAACTTAGAAAAAGATCATGCCTTCTTAACTAAGGGTGGCGTCTTTACCGAAGACCTGATCGAAACTTGGATCACTTGGAAGCGGAAGGAAGAGGTCGATTACGTTCGGCTCCGGCCACATCCAGCTGAATTCGAGCTTTACTACGATATCTAAAAACTCCAATCGCAAAAGCCCCGTGAGAAATCACGGGGCTTTTTGGTTAGTTACTCTTGCCGGGTGGCGAATAAAAAATTCTTTGAATTAGAGAGCGCGGCTAGCGCGGTTCTTCTTCTTACCGCCGCAGCCGCACTTTTTGCTGCAAATATCTTCGGCAATGATTACGCAAATGGCATCAAGCCACTCGTCAATGATTATTTAATTGCGATTTTTTTCTTTGTAGTTGGCCAGGAATTGCGAGCCGAATTTAACCGATCCCTTGCCCTGCCAGCTTTTGCTGCACTTGGCGGCATGATTTTTCCAGCTCTTATTTTTAAATTATTTAGTGATAGCCCAAATTGGGTAGCAGCGTTACCTACTGATATTGCGCTCGTACTGGGCGTAGCCACAATATTAAAAGTTAGTCCGCAATTGAGAATTTTCTTACTCGCGCTGGCGTTATCTGACGATTTACTTTCGATTGGTTTAATCGCGCTTCGCGGCTCGCTCGATTTACTCCATCTTTTACCAACGGTGGGCGCAACTGCTCTCGGCTTGGCGCTACCATTAAAAATTAGCCTGCAACGATTATCTGACTTAGTGATTGTGCCGCTTTTTATCTTTGTAAATCTCGGCTTTGAATTTGTGTTGCCAACAAGTGAAGCTTGGACTTTGGCTGGCGCCCGAACCATCGGAAAAACCTTTGGTATCACCTTATTTGCCTATCTGGCAATCAAATTCGGCGCTAAATCAAAAGTTTCACTTCGGGAAATTGCGACAGGTGGCGCGCTAGCTGGAATGGGCTTAACGGTCGCGCTGTATTTAGCGAATACAGATCAAGTAAAAATTGGTTTACTAATTGCAATTATTTTGAGCGCTTTGGTTGCAGCAGCCATTGCCCCACGAAACCAATCACCAGCGCAAAAATAACGCCGAGATTGGAATAGGCCCATTGGCCAGTTTTTCCACCAATTAAATCCATGAAGTAGCCCTGCCAGCTAAACCAGGGATTAGTTACGAAACCAAAGCCCACAATGGTGCCGGTAATTAAAACCGAAATTGCTCGCCAATTAATTGCGCCATAAGCACCATTCGGATTAAAGAAATCCTTTTCGACATATTGACGATTTATTAGCAAGACATCTGCGGCAAAGATTGCCGTCCACGTGGCAATTGGAACGCCAATTGAAATTAGAAAACCTTGGAATGGGCCGATGAAATCTTTGGCAAACCAAACAATATAAACCGTGCCAAACGTCATTATGAGCGCATCAAAGATGGCAGCTTGATGGCGTTTAACTGGCACCCCAATTGAAACTAACGCAATTCCAGATGAATACAGATCTAAAATCGCCCCGCTGATTAGGCCAAAAATTGCTACTAACGCAAAGGGCAGCAAGAACCAGGTTGGCAAAATTTCAGTTAACGCACCAATTGGATCGCTCGCAATTGCTTTATGTAACGAATCGCTGGTGCCCGAAAGTAATACACCGTAGATAACTAAAAGAATCGGTACTAGCGAAGCACCAAAAACTGTCCAGCCAACAACGGCACCGCCATTAACCTTTCGCGGTAAATAGCGCGAATAATCGGCGGCGGAATTTGCCCAACCTAGACCAATTCCTGTCATCGCAAAAACGGTAGCGCCAATCACTGCGGCGAGGGAACCATTAGGTATCGCTGAAACTTTTGCCCAATCAATTGAGTTGGCAGTTAGTACTAAATAGAGCGCCGTCATAATTAAAGTAATTAACGCCAACCATTTCTGCAATTTCATTGCAGCGTCAAAGCCATAAACCCCACCAATTACCGTTACCGAAACCGCAATTAAAAACCCGATTGCCATCGCGCTATTTCGATCAATAGTGCCGAGGCGACCAACAATTGTTCCGGTTGCAAGTGTGGCCAACGAAACCAAAACTGTTTCCCAGCCAACGAAAAGTAAATATGAAAGAAAACCCGGCACTCGATTTCCGATGACACCAAATGCAGCTCGACTTAGCGTCATCGTTGGCGCATTAGAGCGCTTGCCAGCTAACGAACTAAAACCAACTAATAGAAATGAAAATACGGTGCCGACAATTGCCGCAATTGTTGCTTGCCAGAATGAAATTCCAAAATCTAAAAAGAAGGCGCCATAAGAAAGAGCAAGGAGGGAAACATTTGCACCACACCAGGGCCAAAAGAGATTGCTCGCTCGACCTTTGCGTTCGCTCTCGGAAATGAAATTTGTACTATTTTGCTCGATTTCAAAAATTGGCATCCGTAAATTTTAATGGTGCCACTTCTAGAAATTCAGTTAGAATTGGCCTGTGAGCACCGATATCACGATTCAAAACCGCGAATTAACGCCATTTGAGCGGTTAGTTTTGGATTTGGTCTGTGAAGGAAAATCAAATGCGGCGATTGCTCGCGATACTGCGCACACTGAAAAAGTAATTGAAAATACGGTTAGTCGATCGGCTAAGGCTTTCAATATCAAATCTGATGGCGACACAAATGTGCGCGTACTGCTTGCCCTGGCCTATCGCACTCATTACGGCGATAAAGCCTGGGATAAGTTGCATATTCCATGCGAGCATTTTGAAATGGGGCCAGATGGCACCCAAATCTGTACCCGCCATATCTAATAAATCACAATTTGCGTGGGGCTAGCACTCACATTTTCTCTTCAAATTTATTTGAAAAGGTAAAGAATTTAGCTGTCTCAGAACGAGGCCTAGGTTTTAAAAACTAAATAAAAACAAGGAGAGAGAAATGAAAAGACGGACCTTCGACAAGATCATGACCGCGATGGGTCTTGGTTTAACAATTTTCCTATTTGCAACCGCGGCGCTACTTAACTGGGGCGCATCCTTTGCATCACAGAGCGTTACCGATCAATTAACACCACAGAAAATCATGTTCCCAGCGCCAGATAGCGAAGGGCTAAATGCGCTACCTGCACCTGACAAGGCTGCGGTTGAAAAATATGCTGGTCAGCAAGTTACAACTGGTGAACAAGCGCGTGTTTACGCAACCAACTACATCGGCGTTCACGTAAAAGGTATTGCCGGTGGCAAAACTTATTCTGAAGTTTCTGGCGAAGCGCTTGGCAAGATGGCCGCTTCAAAAGCCGATCCAACAAATGCAGCGCTTGCAGCAGACGCACCCTTCACAGCTCCCTTGACTGCGCTGAGACCCGGAACAGAAGGAACAGCAAGCGCAACAGCAGCGTCCGTCAAACCAGAAAGAATGTTGTACTCGCGT
>JBEGQQ010000052.1:0-4632 GCA_041180925.1 Actinomycetota bacterium | reverse complement strand
CTGGGTACGCAATCGCATCTAATTTTTCGGCCAGCGCAGCATCATTGGTAACAATCAAGCCACCAGCTGGGCCACCTAAAGATTTATAAGTACTAAAGGTCATTAAATGAGCACCTTCAGCTAATGGCTGTGGCCATGCTTTGCCAGCGATCAAACCGCATTGATGCGCGGCATCAAATAGCAAATAAGCACCGACAGAATCAGCAATCTTTCTAATTTCTTTAACTGGATGCGGGAAAAGATTTAGCGATCCACCAATTGTGATCAACTTTGGTTTTACTTCCTGCGCTAATTTTTCTAGCGCCACTAAATCAACGGTGTAATTATCGGGATCAATTGGCGCCGAAATAGTTTCTAACCCATAGAGTCCGGCTGCGCCGGCTTTGTGATGGGTAACGTGGCCACCAATAGTTGGCGGCGGTGCAATTATTTTGTCACCGGGTTTGCAGGTTGCCATAAAAGCGTAAAGGTTTGCCAGCGCACCAGATGCCACCCGAAATTCCGAAAACTTTGAACCAAATAATTCACAAGCTAAATCACCAGTAATAACTTCAATTTGTTCGATCGCATCTAGGCCAACTTCGTATTTATCACCCGGGTGGCCTAACGATGCGCGTGAACCCATTCCGGATGACAAAATCTTTTCGGCTCGTGGATTTAAAATATTTGTTGCTGGATTTAAATTAATGCCTTTGACCTCGTGAAGATTGTGGCTCTCAACTGCTAATTCTTCGATCCGCTTTTGTATCTGGGATGGATTTAAATCTTTAGTAGCTGCTTGGACTTCGGCAACTCTTCGTTGCGCTGGAACGGATAACCAATTGCGCTTTTCTTGCATTATTCAAACCTCTGATCGTCTTTGTTAACTAACCCCAACTCTTCCATTAATTTGCGTTGGCGGCTAGAAAGTGGATCCTTGATTTTCTTCACTTTCTTCTCAGTTGATGTCGCTTCTTCGCTCTTTGATTTCTTAACTGATTTGGCGCCAGGTTTTAACCCAAGTTCTTCTCGTAATTTTTCTTGCGCCGGCGTGAATAAACCTTGACCTGCCAACTTCTTTTCATATCTGGCTTTGATCTGCGCAGCCCGCTCTTGCGGAGTTAACTTCCTTCGCCCGAAAAACTGCATACTCATAAGTCTGCCACAATTACTACATGCGCACCGCTTTAGTTGTTCTGGCTGCCGGTTCGGGCAGCCGCTTTGGCGAGGCAGTAAATAAAGTATGGCTACCACTCAGCGGTCGTCGGATAATTTCAAGGTCACTCCTAAATGCTGCGAAAAATTTTAAGAACTGTCGCTTAGTTCTGGTGATTGATCCGAAAGATGAAGCGCTAGCCCAAGAAGTAATCGCGCGCGAGGTTCCGAAACTTGATATCGAAATTGTTTATGGTGGCCAAACTCGCCATGCTTCAGAATTTAATGCGCTCCAACATTTATCGCCGGCGATTAAAAATGGTGAAATCGATGTGGTCTTGATTCACGACGGCGCCCGCCCATTGGCAACGCCAGCGTTATTTGAAACGATTGCGACAACTGCAAATGAACATGGCGGCGCAATTCCGACCGTTAAAGTTTCAAGTTTTGAACTAGATCAACACCAAAGTGAGAATGTCGTAAGAGTTCAAACACCGCAGGGTTATCAGGCTCAGCCACTACTTGAAGCCTATGAACTTGCTGAGCGCGACGGATTTACTGGAACCGATACCGGGGCTTGTATGGAGAAATATTTTCCAAATATTAAAACAATTGCTATCCCAGCTGACCCAAGTAATGTGAAAATTACCTATCCGCAGGATTTAGTAATTGCCGAACACGTTCTACAGAAACGGGGGTATCGCGATTAAAGCCGAACTGCACTGCGCACACTGCAACGCCGATACCGTTCATGAACTGGTTTATGTCGGGCGGTTACTGGCTTCATCTACTTGTACCGTTTGTAAAACTCAAGTGCGCCATGAATCCGATGATCTCCGAATTGAATACATCAAAGATCTAGAGAATCGAATTAAAACTAAGCCATTCAGATTATGGCGTCGATTTTGGCGAGCCCCGACCGATACCGTGAAAACTTTCCCGAGCAAATCTTTAAATCAGCCGAAAAAATTCTGGGCTGAAATTAAGAATTTATTTACCCGCTAGCGCGAAATTCGTTGCTGCCAAACTAAGAACGATTCGGCCAAGGCAATTTCGTCACTGGAATTAATCCGAAGCGATTCTGGGTCAGCTTCTACTTCAATTGTGTTTTTGGAATTTTTTAGCGGCAAAAACCAATTACCTTGCCCGTCATTTGGTTCAATCGCACTTTTTCGAATAATTTCTGGCGTCGAAATCCGGCGAACTTTGGTGCGATCGATAGTTTTCGTTAACTCACTTGAGCCATTTACTACTTTTAAAGTTTCGGTAAAAGCTGTTGCTGGGCGCGCGGCATCATAATTTCCAGCCAGCGCTGAAATAACTCGTTGAAATTGTGCGACGTTTGTCAGTGGGCGCTGGGCATCATGTATTGCAACTAAATCAAAATCAGTTGAATTTAGTAAGGCGGTAGCAAATTCAGTTGGGTTTGTGGGATCACATTCAATAATCTCGCCACTAAATTGGGCTGCAACTTTTGCTAAATAATCTTTTTTTACAGCTACCGAAACAGATGCTAGTAAGCCAGATTGAGTAGCGAATTCTCTTGCGGATTGAATTGAAGTTGTAAGTAAATCGGCGCCATTTAAGGCTTCGAAGGCGATCGGTGAAGCGACCGCCACTACAACTTTGAGTTTAGGAAGCAAGAACCTCGTCTAGCATCGTCGCAGCCTTATCTTCATCGGTGCGTTCTGCTAGCGCTAATTCAGAGACCAAAATTTGCTTTGCCTTTGCCAACATCCGCTTCTCGCCTGCAGATAGACCACGGTCTAAATCGCGGCGATATAAATCGCGAACAACTTCGGCAACTTTAATGACATCGCCAGAAGCTAGTTTTTCTAAATTGGCTTTGTAACGGCGAGACCAGTTTGTTGGCTCTTCGGTATATGGCTGACGCAATACGTTAAATACGCGATCTAGGCCCGCAGAATCGACAACATCGCGAACTCCAACTAAATCAACATTATCTGCTGGAACTCGAACGGTTAAATCGCCTTGCGCGACTTTCAATACTAGGTAGGTCTTCTCTTCGCCCTTAATGATGCGGGTTTCGATTGCTTCAATTAATGCTGCTCCGTGATGAGGATAAACAACTGTTTCGCCGACCTTAAATGACATTGAAAGCCTTTCTAGGGGAAGCAGAATTATAGCAGTCATTCCGACTTCAGTCACCTCGAGATTTCTCGCCTTAACTCCGCCATTTACAAGAACATTATTTGGTTATTAGCACTTAATTTCACTTGATAAAATGCGCCATATGTTTTCAATGACTAAACGCTCATTGTTAGTTATTTCAACAATTGCAATCGCAACATCATTAACGTCTTGTGGCGGAGCCGGCAATAACGCTCCGACGCGTTTAATCAGCAAAGTTACTGATGGTTCCGAATACAAATTTAACAATGATGGAAACTTGGTCTATGTCCGTAATTTATTGGTGGTCACCCAAGACAATGGCGATGCCACTTTAGTTGGCACAATTGTTAATCAAAAAAACACCAATGATGCGCTACTAGTTGTTTCAGTAGATGGCGTAAATATGGCTTTGGCTGAAAAAAATTACCCAGTTCTACAAAATAAACCAGTTATTTTCGGTGGCGACTCCAGTAACGCGAGCGCTGTAATCAAAAGTGCAAATTTAGAAGCTGGCAAGCACGTTCAAGTTAAGTTATTCCTAGGAATTTCCGGTTCGGCAACTATCGAAACGCTAGTTGTAAATAGCGGAAATCCTTACGCTAAATAATTACTTTTTACCTTGATTTGCCACGGCTGTGATTGCCTCGGCCGCTGCGGCGGGATCTAAATATTCGCCACCTTTTTTAATCGGCGCTAAATCTGGCGTTAATTCATAAAGTAAAGGGATTCCAGTTGGAATATTTAGCCCCGCGATATCGGCATCAGAGATTCCGTCTAAGTGTTTTACCAATGCGCGCAGTGAATTTCCATGCGCAGTGACTAGAACTTTTTTGCCCGCTTTTAAATCCGGCACGATTGACTCTTGCCAGTATGGCAACATCCGCGCTACTACATCTTTCAAACATTCGGTGCGCGGCACATTCGAACCTAATTCGGCGTAACGCGGATCATTGGATTGGCTAAATTCATTATTTACATCAATTGGTGGTGGTGGCACATCGAAGGAACGACGCCACAATTGAAATTGCTCTTCGCCATACGCGGCCAAAGTTTGGGCTTTATCTTTTCCTTGCAACGCTCCGTAATGGCGCTCGTTTAACCGCCAAGAACGGCGCACCGGAATCCAATGGCGGTCGCAGGCATCAAGTGCTAACTGCGAAGTTTGTATTGCGCGGCGCAATAGCGAAGTGTGCAAAACATCTGGCAATAAATTGCGTTCGGCTAATAATTGACCGCCCCGCTTCGCTTCGGCTTCGCCTTTGGCAGATAAGCGAACATCGACCCAACCAGTAAATAAATTCTTTGCATTCCATTCGCTTTCGCCATGGCGCAACAAAATTAAAGTTAAGTTCGAGTTGGTCATGC
>JBEGQQ010000051.1:0-2707 GCA_041180925.1 Actinomycetota bacterium | reverse complement strand
TGGTCCTACGGCTCTGGTTATGGCGGTAATGCGCTATTGGGAAAAAAGTGTTATTCATTGCGGATTGCATCTGCCATGGCTCGAGACGAAGGCTGGCTAGCAGAACATATGTTAATTTTGAAATTAACAAACCCGATTGGCAAAGTTCATTACATCGCCGCCGCATTTCCTTCCGCATGTGGCAAAACAAATTTGGCAATGTTAGAACCGACAATTCCGGGTTGGAAAGTTGAAACGCTCGGAGACGATATTGCTTGGATGCGATTTGGGACTGACGGTCGTCTTTATGCAATGAATCCCGAGTATGGTTTTTTTGGTGTCGCGCCCGGAACTGGCTATGAAACAAATGCGAATGCCATGAGAACTATTGAAAAAGGTAATTCAATCTTTACAAACGTTGCTTTAACCGATGACGGGGATGTTTGGTGGGAAGGAATGACTACAGAGCCTCCGGCACATTTAACTGATTGGAAAGGACGAGATTGGACTCCAAATAACGGTGAACTTTCGTCGCATCCAAATTCAAGATTTTGTACGCCAGCAGCGCAATGTCCAATAATTTCATCAGATTGGGAGTCACCACACGGAGTTCCAATATCTGCTATTTTGTTTGGTGGCCGTCGAAAAACAACTATTCCATTAGTAATGCAATCGCGAAATTGGCAGCACGGTGTATTCATGGCAGCGACTTTGTCATCCGAAACGACTGCAGCTGCAGTTGGTGAAGTTGGAGTGGTTCGCCGAGATCCGTTTGCGATGCTACCTTTTATTGGGTATCACGTAGGCGACTATTTCAAACATTGGTTGAATATCGGTAAACGGACCGAAGAAAATAATTTGCCAAAAATTTTTTACGTAAATTGGTTTCGTCGCGGGCAAGACGGTCGATTTTTGTGGCCAGGTTATGGCGAAAATTCACGAGTACTTAAATGGGTTCTGGAGCAAGTCGAAGGCGCGAACAATTCTGTGGAATCACCAATTGGATATTTACCGGCTGAAGGCGCAATTGATCTAACTGGTCTACAGATTAATCCAGACGATTTAACCGAAGCGTTAAAAATTAATACCAACGAATGGCAATTGGAAATTCCTTTGATTGAAGAATGGTTTGAAAAGATTGGAACAAAATTACCAGATGAGCTTCGTAAAGAACTTGCTACGTTAAAGAACAATATTTAGTAATTAAATAAATACTTCTGGGTGTTTTTCCAATTCAAGTCTGGTCCGGCGAATATGACCGTAAAGTATTCGCTCAGCGTCTTCTGTGTCTTTTCGTGTGATTGCATTTAAAAGTAATTCATGTTCTAAATGTGCGGGTTTAAAGCCTTCAGTTTCAAGCATTTTTGAATAGGCACGACGGTAGTGCTGGGTTGTGTTCCACAATCGCTCGACCATCGGACCGAGCAACATTGTGTTTGCACCTTCATATGTCAGTAAATGAAATTGTCGATCCAGTTCAAGAAAGTCCTCAATACTCTTGGTATTTTCAAGCTGTTTTTTTATTGTCATTAACATTGAAATATGTTCATCTGTTAAGTGTGGCAAACTCAATTTAAGCATTAAAGGTTCAACGCGCTCACGAATTTGATAAAGCTCTTCACAATCACTCAAACTCAATTCTGAAATCCAAGCACCAGTATTTGCAATCAAAGTAACTAATCCATCCGCTTCAAGAATTCGGAGCGCTTCACGTACCGGAGACCTACTTGCCTTAAATTCATCAGCAATATCTTCCTGACGAATCCGCGTTCCAGGCGGGTATTTACCTTTTAAAATTTGTTTCTTTAATTGCGCCGCAATTCGATGGCTCGTTACAAGATCACTCATTTGGTTTTGCCGGATGCCATAAATGAATTTTTGAATCTTTTTCGTATGCCTTACCGTTTGGATAACTTACTAACTCAAGTTGCATTCCCCACGGAGTTAAGAAATACACCCAAGTTTGTCCCTCGCTGGCATTTTTACTTTTTGTGGGTTCGCCTAAAATCTTGACTCCCTTTGTTTTTAAATAATTCAAGGCGGCATCGAAGTCGTCGACATAAAAAGCCAAATGATGTCCACCAATATCGCTATTTTTTGGTTGGGGAGACTGGTCGTCAGCTGCTTCGTATTTAAATATCTCAAAATTTGGTCCAAATTTGCATCTAAAAAATCGGAGCTCACGCATCACAGTTCTTGGATGAACATTTAAATGAACCTGCATCCAATCGTCTTCACGTTGAAATGGCCCTAGCGAATAGACCCGTTCACAGCCGATCACATCTACGAAGAATCGTTCCGCCTGATCCAGATCGGGAACGGTAAAACCAATGTGCTCGGTTCCGCGCAAACCCGGAATGCCCATAATTTAACCTCCCAAGAAAGCAATTGGATACAATTTAGCCTATTTAGAGGCGAAAAGGCCATATATTTTAAGAAAAACCTTGTGATTGGATGCAATCCGCGGCTACCATACGCAAATCTGAGCGAAAGCGAGCATTGGTAATGGCGAAGGTAAGCCCTTTAACTGCCCTGCAACCATGGGTGCTATTTAAAAGTGACGAGAATGATTGGAAAAGTGCAGATCCACAGTTGCTCACAAATTTGTTAGGTCAGATTCAATTAATTCGCTCCTTTGAAGAAATTTTGTTGGAACTAGCTGCAGAAGGATTAGTACATGGACCGGTGCATAGCAGTATCGGCCAAGAGGGCGGCGCGGTTGGTTCAA
>JBEGQQ010000050.1:0-4249 GCA_041180925.1 Actinomycetota bacterium | reverse complement strand
ATTAATTCAAGCATATCGCTTTTTAAATCCCAATTATTTCGTTGAAAATCGAATTCCAATTGATTGCGCAGCAGGACTTGAAAAAGCAAAGAGTGAATTGAGCTCATGGAATCAAAATGATGGCTACATGAAACGCATTGAGATTATCGATTATCAAATTGATCGTTTCACCTGCAATTACGACACTGTTTCGCTAGCTACATCGGCAAGGATCAAACTTCCCTTTAATGTTCCATTTTCAAAATTAAGCAAAGTAACTGTTAATTCCCAAATAGTTGCACGAAATGAAAAGAACTCTGGGTTCTACTTGTTCGGAATCCGTATTCTCTAATTAACGATATTCTTGGGCAATGGCCGAAAGAGAATATGCAGCGGAGTTGGCGCAATTAGAGTCCACTCTTTCGGGTATCGAAAAAGTTTTAGATTTGCCAAAATTGAAGGAAGAAGCGGCCAAATTGGAGCATGCAGCTTCGGCGCCGAATTTGTGGGATGACGTAGCAAATGCTCAAAAAGTAACTAGTAAGTTGTCTCATACCCAAAATCAGATAAAAACTTTGGAATCTTTGCGCGGTCGAATTACCGATCTGCCAGTTTTGCTTGATTTAGCAAAAGAAGAGAATGATAAATCCGCTCTCGCTGATGTAGATAAAGAACTTGATGCGATTACCAAATCAATTGAGGATTTAGAAATTCAAACTCTTCTAAATGGTGAATATGACGAACGCGATGCGCTTGTAACAATTCGCTCTGAAGCTGGTGGAGTTGAAGCTGCAGATTGGGCGCAAATGTTGCAGCGAATGTATTTACGTTACTGCGAGCGCCACAATTACAAAGTTGATGTTTTGGAAACTTCATATGCTGAAGAAGCCGGAATCAAGTCAACTACTTTTCGCGTAAGTGCACCATACGCATATGGAACGCTTTCCGTCGAACAGGGAACCCACCGCTTAGTTCGAATTTCACCTTTTGATAGCCAATCCCGGCGCCATACATCCTTCGCTGGCGTTGAAATTGTTCCCGTAGTAGACCAAAGCGATCACATTGAAATTGATGAAAAAGAAATTCGGGTTGATGTTTATCGTTCATCTGGCCCGGGCGGTCAAGGCGTTAATACAACTGACTCCGCGGTGCGAATTACACACATCCCGACTGGAATCGTAGTTTCGTGTCAGAACGAACGATCCCAAATTCAAAATAAAGCTACCGCAATGGCAGTTTTACAATCAAAATTATTAGAACGCCGCCGCCAAGAAGAACAAGCAAAAATTAATGCCCTTAAAGGAGATAACAGCGGATCGTGGGGAAATCAGATGCGTTCCTATGTTTTAGCGCCATATCAAATGGTGAAAGATTTGCGAACTGATTATGAAACTGGAAATACCGGCGCAGTTTTAGATGGCGAAATTGATGAATTCATCGCAGCTGGGATTCGTTGGCGGCGATCAAGTAATTCCTAAGCTTTAACCAATGCTGAAACCAAGAGCTGAATCCAAAAGCTATAAAGATCTATAAAGATTCCGGTGTGATTTCTCCGCTAGTTAATTAATTCACGCTTATCTTCCTGAGAATTTGCCTCGGATAGCGCTCGAAATCAGCGTAAATCCTGCTCTCCCCTTTTAGACTAAAGGCTCGACACGAAATGAGATGGCAAATCTCATCTGGGCGTGGATGGAGTAATAAGTGATTCGGTTTGAGAACGTCACCAAGGTCTATAGCGGACAGGAACGTCCCGCACTTGATTCCATCAACATCGAAATTAAAAAAGGCGAATTCGTATTTTTGGTTGGCCTCTCTGGTTCCGGTAAATCAACATTTTTGCGGTTAGTTTTGCGCGAAGAGAAACCAACGTCTGGAGTTATTCACGTTGCCGGTAAAGATTTAAACACACTTCCAAATCACAAAGTCCCAGAATTTCGTCGCCAAATCGGAACTGTTTTTCAGGATTTTCGATTACTGCCAAATAAAACAATTGCAGAGAACGTGGCATTTACGCTGCACGTACTCGGTTTTACTCAAAAAGTAATTGATCGTAAAGTCCCAGAGACTCTTGAATTAGTTGGTTTGGCTGATAAAGCCGATCGCTTCCCAACCGAAATCTCCGGTGGCGAACAGCAACGCGTGGCTATTGCTCGCGCTTATGTCAGTCGCCCTCAAATATTGATTGCCGATGAACCAACTGGAAACTTAGACCCAGCAACATCGGTTGGAATTATGAAATTACTTGATCGCATCAATCGCGAAGGAACCACAGTAATTATGGCGACGCACGATGCGGGAATTGTGGATCAGATGCGCAAACGCGTTATCGAATTATCAGAAGGCCATGTCGTGCGCGACCAAGTTCGCGGCGTATATGGCTACACCGGTTGAGATTAGAAAATTAGGAGCAGAACGTGCGCGCAAAATTCGTAGCTAATGAAGTCGGAATCGGTCTTCGCCGAAATGCCACTATGACCTTTGCTGTAATTGTCACGATGGCAATTTCACTTTCACTCCTAGGCATGGGATTACTCGCTAATTCCCAAGTTCGAGCTATGAAAGATTATTGGTACGACAAAATCGAAGTTTCAATATTTTTATGCGGTTCACTTTCAGAATCTGCTTCTTGCGCAGGTGGAGTTGTTAACGCTGATCAGAGATTGGCGATTCAAGATGATTTAAAGGCGTTACCTGTCGTAGATAAGGTTTACTACGAAACACAACAAGAAGCATTTAAGCGTTTTCAAGAACGCTTCAAAGGCTCTGCAATAGCACAAAATGTAACTGCCGATCAATTGCCCGAAAGTTTCCGCGTTAAATTAAAAGACCCAACTAAGTTTGGTGTGATTGTTAGCGCCTTCTCGGGCCGTCCGGGTGTGGATGTAGTCCAGGATCAGAGAACAATTTTGGATAAATTCTTTAAATTATTAAATGTATTGCGAAATGGCGCATTAGTGATTGGTCTGTTCTCGGTCTTAACTGCGGCACTTTTAATTAGTAACACGCTTCGAATTGCGGCGCATAATCGGCGGCGCGAAACTGGTGTGATGAAATTAGTCGGCGCCACAAGTTGGGAAATTCAATTGCCATTCCTACTTGAGGGACTTATCGCAGCTGCAGTCGGTTGGTTAATCTCCACCGGACTTCTTGTTGGTATTAAACAAGTAACCGACACAAAAATTGCACCGTTACTTTCCTTTACCAAATTCTTTGGTTGGAGCGCCGTTTGGTCAACTTCAGCAATCTTGTTCTTCGTTGGTGCAATTGTTTCAGCGCTGGCCTCGATGCTTACACTTAGAAAGTATCTACAGGTCTAAGTAGGCCAAACGTAGCCGCCCATGGTCAAAGAGACCGGTAAGAAAATCATCGCAACAAATAAGAAAGCGCGCCATGATTTTTTCATCGAAGATACATATGAATGCGGCATTGTTTTAGTTGGCACCGAAGTTAAATCTTTACGTGATGGCCGCGCATCGCTAACTGACGGTTACGGAATAATTCACAACGGCGAACTTTGGTTAACTGGTGTTCATATTCCGGAATACAACGAAGGATCATGGACTAATCATTTACCGCGTCGCGAACGGAAATTATTGGTACATAAGCGCGAATTAAATAAGTTAATTGGAATCATGAAAGTTGGCGGACTAACGCTGGTGCCACTTTCAATGTACTTTAAAGATGGCAAAGTAAAGGTCGAATTAGCCATCGCCAAGGGCAAAAAGGCTCACGATAAACGCGAATCGCTGCGCGAGAAACAAGATACCCGCGAGGTCGCGCGCGCCGTTTCCAAGCGTGGAAAAATTTAATTTCAGCATAAATCACCGCTTATTTAGGCAAATTTTAAACAAATTCTGGAAATAAAAACCCCGATTCATCTGTTCTATCAATGAAGGTAGAATTGCCCTTCGGCAAAAAGCTGAAAAAGCAAAAGCAACAAAAATATAAGCAGTTAAATACAACTAAATAATGGAATTAGCTTTCCACCTCAATTGATTTTGAAGAGTTTCAAAAGCACTAAGTGCGATTGAAATTGATGGCACCAAATCAAAAGTTCGAAGAACAATTGATTTTGAAGATTTTCAAAAGCACGAAGTGCGATTGAAATTGAATATCTTGGGGGTGACTGGTCTCGACTCTGTTTGTTGAGATAAGGGAAGCGGGCCGAGGAAGCTGGGATGATCTCGTTAACCAAAACTCAGCAAAAAACTAAACGGCAGTAATAAAACTGCTGATTTCGCCCTAGCTGCATAAGCTAGCCCCGAAATCC
>JBEGQQ010000049.1:0-3231 GCA_041180925.1 Actinomycetota bacterium | reverse complement strand
TAAACAAATTTTGGATACTTGGGGATCCGAAGGTTGGGAATTAGTTCAAGTCGTACCTGCGCCAGGTGGCGGAGATCAATTAGTTGCTTACATGAAACGAGAAATCAATGGCTGATGTTCGCGCGAAATTAGCGGAAAAAGGTTTGGCGTTACCAGTTGCCGCAAAACCAATTGCGGCATACATGCCAGCAACGAAAACTGGAAATTTGGTTTTTACTGCCGGACAACTTCCGCTGGTCGATGGAAAAATTTCTAAAACCGGAAAAGTTGGCGGAAATGTCACCGTCGAAGAAGCGAAAGCGATGGCCGAAATTTGCGCGCTAAATTGTTTAGCCGCTGTTGAATTGGTGGCAGATGTAAACACGATTGCCAAAGTGGTTCGAGTCGTTTGTTATGTAAATGGCGCACCTGGATTTATTAATCAACCAGCTGTTGCAAATGGCGCCAGCGAACTATTTATGCATATCTGGGGCGATGCCGGAATTGCTGCACGCAGCGCAATTGGCGTTGCCGAATTACCGCTAGATGCGGCAGTTGAAATTGAATTAACTGTGGAGTTAAACGCGTAATTACTTAGAGCGTTTGCTTAATCGGTCTAGATCAATAATCAAAACCGAACGACCTTCAAGGCGTAACCAGCCGCGACCAGCGAAATCAGCTAGCGCTTTATTAACTGTTTCCCGCGATGCGCCAACTAATTGCGCCAACTCTTCCTGAGTTAAATCGTGATAAACATAAAGACCTTCTTCGGTGGTTTTACCGAAGCGGTCACCAAGAGCTATTAACGCCTTAGCAACGCGACCTGGAACATCCGAGAAAACTAAATCGCCAACCGCTTCATTGGTACGGCGCAAACGTTGCGCTAATCGGCCGAGCAAATTAAGCGCCACATCTGGATATTGTTTTAAAAATGGAATCAACTTGTCATGACCTAGGCTCAATAATTTTGCATCAGTAACTGCCGTCGCCGTTGCGGTGCGTGGCCCTGGATCAAATAGCGATAGTTCGCCAAACATTTCGCCCGGTCCCAAAATGGCCAAGAGATTTTCGCGGCCATCGCCACTCGAGGTGCCAAGCTTGAGCTTTCCTTCAACAACTACATAAACATGATCGCCTTCGTCGCCTTCGGCAAATAGAACCGAGCCTTTGCTGATCTTTACCGGAGACATTGACGCGCGAAGTGCAGCAGCGGCGGTGTCATCTAACGAGGTGAACAGCGGAGCGTTACGAACTACATCATTTTCTAAACTCACGATAGGTACTTTACCCTCTGGTCGTGGCATCGGCAATTTATAAGGTTTTATCTAAAACCTATCCAAATGCTGATTGCGAGTTGGACTTTAAAACGCCATTTCAGTTACTTGTAGCAACAGTTTTATCTGCGCAATGTACTGATAAGCGCGTCAATGAAGTAACGCCAGCGCTATTCAAAAAATTCCCAACGCCAAAAAAATTAGCCAATGCGCAACTTCGTGAAATTGAAAAAATCATTAAACCAACTGGTTTCTTTCGCACCAAGGCAAAACATTTAAAAGGAATCGGCCAAATATTGGATTCGGAGTACAACGGGAAAGTCCCAGGCGAATTAGAAAAATTAGTTAAGTTGCCCGGCGTTGGTCGCAAAACTGCAAATGTTGTATTGGGACATGCTTTCGACATTCCCGGAATTACCGTCGACACCCATTTCGGTCGGTTAGCGCGCCGATTTAATTGGACTAAATCATTAGATCCAAAAGTTGTCGAAATCGAAGTTGGAAAGTTAATTCCACAGAAAGAGTGGACCAAACTTTCTCAGCGAATGATTTGGCACGGTCGTCGGGTTTGTTTTGCGCGCAAACCCGCCTGTGGCGCCTGTCCGGTTGCGAAGCTCTGTCCGTCATTTGGCATTGGCGAGATAGATCCAATTAAGGCTGCTAAGTTGGTCAAACCATGAATCGGATTTGGATTGCAGCCTTAATTTTTTTAACTGCCTGCTCCAATGGAAATGCAACTTCTGGAAAAGGTGAAGTAGTTGATTGTGGCAATATCAAAATCGATCAAAGTGTTTCTACCGGAACTAAGTTGCCATGTTTAACTGGAAACGCGGGACTTTCAATCGAACAAATGCGCGGGCCAGTGTTGGTAAATATTTGGGGTTCCTGGTGCCCACCGTGCCGCGAAGAAATTCCGCTATTTGTTAAGTTAAATAACGAAAAGAAAATTCCAATCGTTGGGATTGCCGTTGATGAAGCGCGCATTCGCGATCCACAAGATTATGTAAGAAAAAACGGAATTACCTACCCAAATCTTTACGATGAGAAAAGTATTACCGCAACACAATTAGGTCCCGGAGTCCCACAGACGCTATTAATTGATGAAACTGGCCAAATCGTTAAGAAAAAGATTGGAAAGTTCCAGGATTACAAAGAGCTACTAGTCTTCCTTTCCGGAACTTAACCCTTCCTTAATTAATTTCATAACATTTGGATCGGCCAAAGTTGTCGAATCACCAACGGCGCGATTTTCGGCAACATCACGAAGCAATCGGCGCATAATTTTGCCACTTCGAGTCTTTGGCAATTCATTAACCACCAAAATCTGTTTTGGCTTAGCAATCGCACCAATTTCTTTTGTGACGTGAGCTTTTAATTTATTAATCAACTCATCGCCACCAGTATGTGGAATTCCGCCACGCAAAATTACGAAAGCCACAATTGCTTGGCCAGTCATCGCATCGTTTGCGCCAACTACTGCCGCTTCAGCAACTTCCTCGTGCGATACCAATGCTGATTCAACTTCAGTTGTCGAAATTCGATGGCCCGAAACATTCATAACATCATCAACGCGACCTAATAACCAGATCGCACCCTCATCATCTAACTTTGCGCCATCGCCGGCAAAGTAAACGCCATCAAAGCGCGACCAATAAGTTTCTTTATAACGCTCGTCTTCGCCCCAAACTCCGCGAAGCATTGACGGCCAAGGTTTATCTAAAATTAAATAACCGCCCCGTCCGTTACCAACTTCATGTGCACTGTCATCAACAACTTTCGCACTAATTCCAGGTAACGCTTTCATAGCCGAACCAGGTTTGCATGCTGTTATGCCAGGCAGCGGTGAAATCATGATCGCGCCAGTTTCGGTCTGCCACCAAGTATCCACAATCGGGCAATTGTTTCCGCCAATTACTTCGCGGTACCACATCCAAGCTTCGGGGTTAATTGGTTCACCAACTGATCCAAGTAAGCGCAG
>JBEGQQ010000048.1:0-4805 GCA_041180925.1 Actinomycetota bacterium | reverse complement strand
TTGCATTTACGAAACTAGCTCTAGATTGGCCGATATATTTCTTAGCGACTTCAACCGTGGCCGATACAGCAGCATGAACTGGTGTACGCATATCCAAGATCTGATAGGCGCCTAACCGAACGGAATCAACAATTTCTGGATCAACTTCAGCCCACGCCACTTTAGAGAACTTTGCGGCAATGTAATCATTACGGCCGAGCATCCGTGTTGCACCATAAACCAGTTCTGTAACAAAGGCGCGGTCTCTACGATCTAATTGAGAATTTGTCAAAAGTTTTGGCAGCAAAATATTTGAATATCCACCGCGCCGGTTGATTTCAACAAAAGCTTCGTAGGCCACCGCTCTTGCTGAATCTGATTTAGTACTATTCAAATGGCTCTCCGGTCCGCAATCTGACACCATTAACGAAATCTGATCCAGTCATCGCACGCTTACCAGCAGGCGTTACTTGCGAGATTTGCAGCGCAGAATCTAAAGTTCCAACATATAGTTTTCGATTGATGATGGCTAATTCAGATGCTGGAAGTGTCACAGTTGAGAATTCGACTTTCGACACCAAAATTTTTTCGCCTCTAAAAATAGTAAAGGTATTTGGCCCTAAGCCTCGAATCAAATTTCGAATAGTTACCGAAGCGCTGGCCCAGTTAATTCGCAATTCTTCGCTTGAAATTTTATTTGCAAAACTGGCAGTGCCAAACTGAGGTACTGGCTTTCCGGTTTCAATACTATTTAGCGTTTCAAAAATCGCATTCCGACCAACGATTGCTAAAGATTCAAACAAGTCTGACGCATAGAAACTATCCGGTATCTCGAATTCATTTTGCACCCAAATGGCACCGGTATCTACTCCCTGATCCATTTGAAAAACTGTTACCCCCGTTAATTTATCTCCAGCTTGCAAAGATCTTTGTACTGGAGCCGCGCCTCGCCATTTTGGCAACAATGAAAAATGTAGATTCACTCCCCCTAAGCGTGGCAGATTCAAAATCTTTTCTGACAAAATGCGACCATAACCAATCGTTATCAAAAGATCGCTCCCATTTAAAAGTTCCAATATCTCCGCTTCATTGTTAGGCTTTTGGCAGTTATATTTCGAACCAACTGGCGTAGGTGTAAGTACCCGACCCCGGCCGGCCGGCTTGTCAGGTTGGGTGATCAGATGTGCAATTTCATGCTCAGAATTTTTCAATGCCTCGATTGTTGGTAGCGCAACTGAAGGTGTTGCGGCGATTACCAATTTCATTAAAGCCCTTTGCCGAAAGTTGGATGCGGTGATTGTTTTATTTTTGGCGCCCCGGCTAATCCAAACCATTCAGATTCTCGGATCTCTTTCATGGCGACTTTCCGGTCTGTCTCAGAAAGTCGATCGATAAAAAGTACCCCATCTAAATGGTCGGTTTCATGTTGCAATGCCCTGGCTAGTAACTCTGTTCCTTCAACAACGATCGGCTCGCCATGCATGTTGAAACCCTTTGCAACTGCTCGAAAAGCTCGTGGCGTTTGAAACCGAAGATCGGGAAAAGATAAACAACCCTCTTCTCCTTCTTGGATTTCAGAACTTAAATCAAGTGTTGGATTAACTAAATGACCGAGCGCTTCATCGACATCCCAAACAAACACTCTTAACGGCACCCCGATTTGAGGAGCAGCTAGACCCGCACCTGGCGCATCTAACATGGTGTCAGTTAAATCTTTAACTAATTTGCGCAATTCTTTGTCGAAATCCACCACTGGTGTCGCAGGCGAAGTGAGTACTGGGTCTCCAAAGAGTCTGATGGGTTGAATGCTCACTAGCTAATTCTAACCAAGGGTGTATGGATCAACTCGATATTTGATCAGCTCTTTCCCACTCATGGAGCGCCGTTTTTGAAATTCATATATGAAATCCGTCAATTTTTGCATATCGGCAAGTGGCGCGAACAGAGTTATATCCGACGCATTGCTATGAAGCTGAATTGAACTTGGTAATCGACCAGATTCAATTGCCGTTCGAAATCCGGAAATAATCCTTTCGTTTCCATCTTTTATTGAAATAACTATTGATCTTAAAAATGGTGGCAAACCTGCCTCGCGACGTTCTCGATTAAGTCGCTTCACCAGCGAGATTGAACTCCACTGAATTAAAGCTGATACTTCTGGACCATCTTCATTTCCCACAATATCTATCTCAGCTTCGGCCAGGGCGCCATAGCGAAAAAGCGTATTGAAATAGCGTTCGTCTGACCGGATATCTCGAAAATTATTATGACCATCAAGAATAACTGTCAGTTTAAAAAATTGATTGGCCGCCATACCTGGTGTGGCTAAAACAATGGAATTGGACAGTACCCTTCTACTCAATTCACGTTCTGCCGTTGATGTAAATATCTTAACTTGTGGGAAAGCTTTACCAATCTCTTCGTAAATTCGATCTATGCCTCGGCCAAGAACTCTTATGCTTGCGTGGCCACAGTAATCGCACCGCCATTGCGAATAATCTTGTCCGCAAAGGGTGCAAGTTGGTGGATTGGTTTTACTTGATTTCGTTAATTTCCCACCGCATTTACACTTAGCAATGTTTCGGCATTTATCGCATGAAATCGCTAGCCCATAACCCTTTGTGGGCACCAAGAAAAGTACCGGCCCATTCTTCAATGCAGTTTTGACGCGTTTGAAGATTGGTGAAGGCAATATTTCATTCATTGGCGCGTTAACGGCGAAAGCTTTTACCTTTCCAGCGCTGGCAACAATCGTTGCGTAACCGGTTTCAATTAACCTTTCAACTTCGACAGATGGGACATAACCAGCAAAAATTAAACTCGAGTTCTGAGTTGCCGATCGGATCAATGAGACATCTCTACTATTCCAACCAGGTGAATGGACTTCATAATGATGTTCGGAGTCTTCGCGCCAAACAATTGTTGTTACGTATCTAGCCGGTGACATGGCGGCTATTCGGGTTCCAATTGTTAATTCGGCATCTCCTATCGATGCCAAAAAATTGGAATATCTTTCAAGCTTTCCCATATCCGAAGAGAGAATTGCTGGGAAAATTTCAGATTCAATCAAGATTTTTTCTACTCGTTTTAATAAGCGCTCTTCGGGAAATATTGCTAGCACTCGACCATGGTGCAATCGAGCCTTTATCAAGTCAGCTGCTGCTGTTGCTTCATCAACTAAAGGGGGTAATTGCCAATATAAACGAGCGTGCTTTGTTGATAACGCTTTAGGCAATTTTGAATTTTCCATTTTTATCTGTGTGTCAATTGATTTAGCGCGCAAAACTGGATCTGGACAAGCGAAGCGGAGTATGTCCAATGGGTGCGCGCCCCATCGCGATTGCCACGCAGCCAATAACGGTAAAAAATCTCGATCAAATTGGGCCCCGAGATTACGCTCGATGATTTGCAATTTCGCTGAGGTATTCGTTGAAGTTACCCGATCAACAACAAACCCTTCTACTTTCTTGCCGCGAAAAGTAATACCAACTCTAGATCCAATCGTGATTTGATCCGAAAGCGATTCTGGAATTTGATAATCAAACGGAGTATCTAGATGAAATACCCCAGTTTTAACTAGAACTTTTGCGATCGGGCGATCAGTTGCAATTGCAGGTTTACCCATTTGTTGCGCTTGCAACTTAAGGGATTTGGCCATGTGTTACTTTATCGCTGCTGCCAATTTTTCTGCGCGATTGGTTGCTTCCCAAGTGAATTCCTTGAGTTCGCGACCAAAATGCCCATAGGCGCTAGTTTTCGAATATATTGGGCGGAGCAAATCCAAGTCACGAATAATTGCAGCAGGCCTTAAGTCGAATGTTTCGAGCACGGCGTCTTGAATTTTTTCTACTGGTACTTTTTCAGTGCCAAATGTTTCGACAAATAAACCAACTGGTTGTGCTTTGCCGATTGCGTATGCAATCTGAACTTCACAGCGCGAAGCCAAGTTCGCTGCCACAACATTTTTCGCAACCCAACGCATTGCATACGCAGCAGAGCGATCAACTTTTGAGGGATCTTTTCCGCTAAATGCACCGCCACCATGTCGGGCCATGCCGCCATACGTGTCAACAATGATTTTCCGCCCAGTCAAACCAGCATCGCCCATCGGGCCACCGATCACAAAGCGACCAGTTGGGTTAATTAAAACCTTTAGATCATTTTTTGGTAGATCTACTTTTGCCAAGATTGGCTCAATTACTAACTTGGTGATCTCTGGTGTTAGCTGCTTTTCAATATCAATTTCTTCAGCATGCTGACTTGACACTACAACTGTGTTTATTGCAACCGCTTTGTCACCGTTATATTCAATGGTTACTTGAGTCTTTCCATCTGGTCGCAAATATCCAAGATCGCCATTTTTGCGCACTAAAGTTAATTGCTGCGCCAATTGATGAGCTAACCAAATTGGAAGTGGCATTAATTCTTTCGTATCGGTGCATGCGTAACCAAACATTAAACCTTGATCACCAGCACCCTGAAGGTCTAGCGGATCCGAACCTGCTGCCACCCGATGCTCGTAGGCTTTATTTACTCCTTGAGCGATATCTTGCGACTGGGCTCCAATTGAAATAGAGACACCACATGAATTTCCATCAAAACCTTTTACGGAAGAGTCGTAACCAATATTTAGTACCGTGTCGCGAACGATTGAATTGACGTCGGCATAACCATTTGTGGTTACTTCGCCGGCAACATGTACCTGTCCGGTTGTAATTAAAGTTTCGACTGCAACGCGAGATTTTGGATCTTGAGTTAGTAGTGAATCCAATACGGCATCAGAAATCGCATCCGCGATCTTGTCTGGATGGCCTTCGGTAACGGAT
>JBEGQQ010000047.1:0-2785 GCA_041180925.1 Actinomycetota bacterium | reverse complement strand
CTTACGGTGCTCAATATCTTGGTAGCTTCATTTGCACTTACAAAATAATTAATGAAAATTAAAGCACTTGCGCTAACTGCGCTGATTTCAATCGCTGCTGCGACACCGGCTGATGCCGCGTTGCCACTTAGTGAAATCCCAGCTGTTATGTCTGAGATGACCGATTCGCCACGGTTAAATAACCCAGCGATTGTCTTGATGGATCAAAACAGCGGCAAAGTCATTTATCAGCGCAGCGCTGATTCGATGCGCAAGCCAGCTAGCACCTTGAAATTACTAAGTGCAGTTGCGGCAATTGATTATTTAGGGGCAGCCAAAACTTTCCACACTAGTTTGTATAACAGCGATCGAAAGAATGAAGTGGTCTTAATTGGCGAATCTGATCCGTGGATTGCACTGACTGATAAAGAAGCAAAAGATTATGGTCGAGTTTCGCGGGTTCAAGTTGCAACTGCAATAAAACAAAATACCGCTTCACGAACCATCACCATTCGTTATTCCGGTATGTATTCAACTGATTTAACTAATTTAAGAATTCAATTAAATCGAATGGGTAAACGGGTAAATATTGTTAAAACAACTGAAAGTGAAGCGCTACTTAACGCCGGAACTGAAATTGCGACCTATACCTCGCCAAATGTTCAAAAAATGTTGGAATGGACTTTACTTTGGAGCGATAACAAATTGGCGGAAAGATTGGCACGCAAAGCGGCAATTCGCGCTGGTCACACCCCAGATCCAATTGGAATCAATGAAGTTTTCAATGAAGAGTTAACTAAATTCGGAATTGAAACTAATCGAGTAAATTTTGTGGATGGCAGTGGTTTAGATTATGAAAATAAATTAACGGCAGATGTTTTAGCGCAACTACTTTTTAAAATAGGTCGTGACCCACACTATGCGCCAATTTTAGCTGGGTTACCAATTGGTGGGGTGTCCGGAACAATGCAAGAGCGGTTTTGGAAATCTGCCCCTAATGCGGTTGGTTTAGTTAAAGCTAAAACAGGATCGCTGCTTGGTACCGTTTCAATGGCTGGCTATGTCGAATCTCCGGAACATGAATATATTTTCGTTGCGATTGCAGATCAGATTCCAAGATCAGAGCGCGCAGCTAAATTAGCGCGAAGCACTTTGGATAAAATTCTGGCAAAACTTGTAGTTTGATTAAGACTTAGTCGTCTTCCCATTCACCTTCGCCGCCGCGGTGTTCACGACCCTCATGTTCGCCAAATTCGTCATCGCCGCCGCGACCAGTCGGTGGATTGGCAATTGCAGGTTTCTTAACAAAGGTAGAAGGTTGTGCCGGCGTTGATTTAACTTGCGCGACAGCTGTCGTTGGCACTGGTTTAGCACTTTCACTAGAAACTATTTTTACTGGCGCCGGAGTTTGCGAAATGGCATCGGCTGGTCCAGATTCACCGGTCTGCGCAACAAGTACGCCACCGGCGACAATCACAAGTGGAGCAGTTAGCGCAGCAATTTTGATAAATCGCTTACGACGAGTTGGACGGTTATGCCCTTCGCCTTCAGTTAATTGGAACCATTCTGGTTTCTTTGGTGGAACCATTTTGCGCCTACCTTCCGATCTTTCCCGCCTTGAATGACTGAAAAGTAACCGAGGTAACTTAAAGCCATCTGTGAGACGCAGCAATGTCTACTTAGTAACCTTGCGAAGTGCGCGCATATCTTGATTTGATGAAACTTCGTGTGGTGGAACTACTTCTGGTTTCAACAGTCCCAGCGCTCTTTTTGGCCGCAGATGGTTGGCCACCTTTGATTCCATCGTTGGCTTCGATCTTTGGCGGCACCCTAGCTGCTGGTGCCGCTAATGCTTTTAACATGGTGATTGAAAGTGAATCCGATGCGCTGATGGGGCGTACTAAAGGGCGACCACTAGTAGTTGGCGAATTAACTAAAACGCAAGCTAATCGTTTTGCAACTTTAATAATGATTTTCTCATTATTAATTTTCTGGTTTTATACAACGCCACTTGCCACCTTACTTACCTCTTTTGCAATAGTTTTTTATGTAGTTATTTATACCGTTGCTCTAAAAAAGCACACCGATCAAAATATTGTTTGGGGTGGCATCGCAGGATGTATGCCAGCGCTAATCGGCTGGGCTGCAGTTACTAATTCACTAAGTCTTTCGGCCTGGTTATTTTTCTTAGTTATTTTCTTTTGGACTCCACCACATTTTTGGGCGATTGCAATTAAATATCGCGAAGATTATGCTGCGGCAAAAATTCCAATGTTGCCAGTCGTGGCATCCCACAAACGATTAAAAATTGAGATGTGGTTCCACACCATTTCGATGATTGTGGTTTCGGTGATTTTGATTCTGGTCGAAAATATGCCGCAGTGGACCTTGTTAATCACAATTGTTTTGGCGATTGTATTTTCGCAGCAATTACTTGGACTAAAAGAGGGCGGCGAAGATCAAGATAAAGTTGCCAGCCGAATTTTTAACTATTCGATTACTTATTTGACGTTGTATTCGTTGTTATTGGTGGTTGGAGTTTTACTTCGATAATGCTTGATCTAAGTCTTTAATTAGATCATCAACGTGTTCAAGTCCGACTGATAAGCGCAAGACATTTTCGCCAATACCCATTTTGGCTAACACTTCTGGCCCCAATCTGCGATGAGTAGTCGAGGCTGGGTGGGTGATCAAAGATTTGGAATCACCTAAGTTATTCGAAATATCAATCACCCGAAGTTGATCCAAGAATTTAAATGTTGCTTCCTGATTTCCGTTGATTTCAAAACCAATTGTGGAACCACCA
>JBEGQQ010000046.1:0-3290 GCA_041180925.1 Actinomycetota bacterium | reverse complement strand
GAACCTATTTGATTCTAAAAGAGCGTGCTGCAGCATTCCGCAAGGATCCACGAGTGATCGCAGCCATGAAAGAAGCAAATGTTCCGCAGTTGAGCGAGAGCAGCTTGGCTGCTGGTGAAACTTGGCGTGATATCGCTAAAGATTCAATCGACATCGAAGCTGCCGGAAAACGGAGCTACCAGTATGAAGTTATTGATCAACTAGCGATCGAGCACCTAACAGGTGTGACTGCTTAACTGGTCTAAAACCACTTGAAACTAAAACGCAAGCCGCGAGTAGCGGTAACTGTTGCATTTCTTGTTAATGGTTTCGTAGCAGGATCGTTTATGGCGCGCGTGCCTGATTTCAAACAATTTTTAAATGTTGATGATGGCAAGTTTGGTTTGGCGCTCTTATTTTCGACCCTTGGAGTATTAATCGGACTTGGGCCAGCTGGCAGGCTCTGCGCCAAATATGGCAGTAGAACAATCGCTGTGCCAACTACTGCATTACTTGGCATCCCAATTTTTCTAGTTGGCTTAATTCAAAATTTTCAGCAATTTTGCATCGCATTATTTCTTTTTGGAATGATTTTAGCGATTCAAGATATTGCGATGAATGCCCATGGAATTGCAGTTGAACACGAATATAAATTGAAATTCATGAGCGTTTTCCATGCAAATTTTTCGGTCGGAACATTTATCGGAGCTTTATTGGGCGGAATTGCATCTGAATTGAAACTAAGCACCGGCGCTCACGCATTTTTAATTGCAATTCTTGTATTCATTTCAGCTTTTTCCGTTCGCAATTGGTGGTTGCCGGCAAGTGCTGATGTCCATGAAATCGAGCACCGCCAAAGAAAAAAGCGGCCAACGATTTTTTGGATCTTGGGGTTGCTCGGACTATGCGCACAAGTTGGTGAGGGCGCTGCAGGTGATTGGGGAGGCATCTTGGCCCGCGAAACATTTAACGCTTCACCATTTTTATCTTCAATTCCATATGTTGCATTTACAGCCACAATGGTTGTTGGACGATTCTTGGGCGATCGAATAAATACAAAATATGGTGCGAGAAGAATTTTGGTTAGCTGTGGATTAATTGCTGGATTTGGTTTGGCGCTCGGTTTATTAATTGGCGGCGTATTTGGAGTTGCACTTGGTTGGGCGGCGCTAGGCACCGGATTATCGGTAATTGTTCCAGTTCTTTTTTCTGCATCTGGTGAATTTGCTAAAAATAAATTTGCTGGTCAAATTGCACCAGCAGAGGGTGTGGCAATGGTTTCGGGAGTTGCCTACTTTGGTTTCATGGCCGGTCCGCCAACCATCGGATTTTTATCAAATGAAATTGGGCTCAGGTGGGCCATGTTCATCCCTGCGGTGCTAGCGTTTTTTCTTGCAATCGGCGCTAGCCAAGCGCTAAAGAATTTTAGTTCGAAGTAACGCCGCGACGAGAGATGGCATCGACTCCGGCCGAAACAAGTAGCACCGCACCAGTCACGATGAATTTGATTCCGGCTGGATAGCCAAGTAATCCCATTCCGTTATCGATTACGGCAACTACCAAACCACCAAGAATTGCGTCTCGCATTTTTCCTTTGCCGCCGAACAAACTAGTGCCACCAATAACTGCTGCGCCAACCGCGTAAAGCAAAGTTGAAGAGCCACCCGTTGTTGGTGAGATTGAATTTTGGCGCGAGGCAAAGAGCATGCCCGCTATTGCGGCAAATGATGAACAAATTACGAAGGCCGAAATGCGAATATTTTTAACGTTGATACCAGCTCGACGGGCCGCTTCAGCATTTCCGCCAACAGCATAAATATGGCGACCATATGCAGTTCTGCTAAGAACGAATGTTCCACCAACTAATAGCACCAAAATTACCGGCACCACAATTGGAATTCCTTTTAAGCTAACTAGCTTTACGTTATTGCTACGCTCTAAATTCAACGCCCATACCGCGGCACCGCAAACTGCTAGTAAAGAAATAGTTTTGATGACCCAAAGTTTTTTAAGTTCGGATTTTAATCCAGCTTTCCGGCGAGAATTTATCCGACTGAGGCCACTTACAACATAAAGCCCAGCACAAATTAAAAAGAAAGCCCAACTTAAGGTTGGCGATAAATTGTTATTTTGAACCGCCAAGATCACCGGGTCATCAATTCGAATCGTGCCGCCTTCGCCTGCGAGCAAGAGCAAAATACCTTGAAACGCTAAGAATGCAGCTAAAGTTACAACGAATGATGGAATTCCAAGGCGGGCAATTAAAGTTCCCATTCCAAATCCCAAAATTGCGCCCACCAAAATGCTGGCAAGTAGTGCGACATACCAAGGAAATCCATTTCGAGTAATTAGCAGAACCAAAACTGCGCCCGTTACACCTGATGCATATCCGGCAGATAGATCAATTTCGCCGAGCAACAATACGAAGACCAGCCCCATAG
This sequence comes from Actinomycetota bacterium, assembly GCA_041180925.1. Classification (GTDB taxonomy): domain Bacteria; phylum Actinomycetota; class Actinomycetes; order Nanopelagicales; family Nanopelagicaceae; genus ZLKRG08. The sequence continues at coordinate 870 of JBEGQQ010000046.1, read as the reverse complement.
CAATTACGGTTACCGAGGCAGCTTGTGTTAAAAGGTTGGCAAAATTACCGGGCGTCAAGAAAACATTGTTCATGATGCCAAAGACGACACAGAGCACAATTAAGCCGAGAACTGCAGGTAATGCGCCAATGTCACCTGATTTAACCCGTGCCCAATAATCGCCAACTGCATCCTTTAATGTTGCGCTACTTGCAGTTTCTAATGTCTGATTGTTTGTGCTCATGCATTTGCTCCTGCAGTAATACCAGCAGATTTTCCTGTTGTAATTAGCTCAACAACTTGTGCGTGAGTAACATCTTTTTTCTTCACTTGCGCTGCCATTGTTCCTAAGTAAAGAGCGGAAATGTTATCTGCAACTTCGAAGACATCATTTAGATTGTGGCTGATCAAAATTACGGCTAAGCCATTATCGGCTAGTCGACGAACCAAATTAAGAACTTGTTCGGTCTGCGCTACACCTAATGCTGCGGTTGGTTCATCCAAAATTACAACTTTGCTATTCCATAACACAGCGCGTGCAATCGCAACCGTTTGGCGCTGACCGCCAGATAATGAAGAAACTACTTGGCGAATTGATTTGACTGTTCGCACACTCAAACCATCTAATGTTTTACGGGCAAGCGATTCCATCTCTTCTTCGTTTAAAACCATGCCCTTTTTCTTTTCGCGCCCGAGAAACATGTTATGGACAATGTCCAAGTTATCGCAAAGCGCTAAATCTTGATAAACGATTTCAATTCCTAATGCGGTCGCATCTCGGGGACCATGAACTTCAACGCGATTGCCGTCAAATAAATAATCACCTTGATCAATGTTGTAAATGCCCGCAATACATTTAATCAGCGTGGACTTACCAGCTCCGTTATCGCC
>JBEGQQ010000045.1:0-12820 GCA_041180925.1 Actinomycetota bacterium | reverse complement strand
GAATTTCGCTGCGTCTCTTATTTAAGCGTTGATTTAGAAGAGATGATGCAAGATGATCCGCTGCTGCCGGAAGTTGGTTGGAATTGGTTATTGGAATCGCTAAGCAACAATGGCTGCAATTTAGCGGCCGCAAGTGGCACCGTGACTCGCGCAGTAAGCCACTCCTTTGGAAAGTTAACGCCAAATGCGGATGGCGCCGATATTGAAATTCGCGCTTCGTGGACGCCAGTAATTTCTGCGCCCGCTGATATCGCAAGTCATTTCGAAGGTTGGTTGCAATTGTTAGCTGAACTTGCTGGATTAGCGCCGATTCCGGAGGGCGTTGCGACTTTCGCAAAGCGTAGATGAGTGAACCAACTCCGCTACTACTTCCAGCTGGTGGCATTCCAGAATTAATCACGACTAAATCGCAATTTGAACAAGCGCTAACCCAAATTGAAAATGGTCGCGGACCAATTGCCCTTGATGCCGAGCGTGCAAGTGGTTATCGCTACTCTGCGCGCGCTTATTTAATTCAAGTAAAACGCGAAGCTGGCGGGTTACATTTAATCGATCCAATTCCATTGCGCGAAGAGCGCGAATTAATCAATCGCTTCAATGAAATTTTGACTGAGAATGAGGTGATTTTGCATGCCGCAAGTCAAGATTTACCATGTCTGCGCGATTGGGGGCTGACCCCAAAATATTTATTTGACACTGAACTAGGCGCTCGAATTGCCGGTTTACCGAAAGTGGGCCTTGGATCATTAATCGAAGAATTTTTCCAAAAAATTTTAGCGAAAGAACATTCGGCAGTTGATTGGTCGAAGCGCCCATTAGATCCCGATTGGCTGGCCTATGCTGCCTTAGATGTGGAGTTATTAATCGAACTGCGAAATGAAATTGCAACGCAACTTGGCGATAAGTTGGAGTGGGCCAAGCAAGAATTCAATGCAGTTTTAACTGCGCCACCGGCGCCGCCAAAAGTTGATCCATGGCGGCGAACTTCGGGAATGCATAAAGTGCGAACTCGCGAAGCGATGGCAATTGTTCGCCAACTTTGGCTAGAACGAGACCAATTGGCGAGCGCGCTCGATATCGCACCGGGGAGATTATTAAACGACAATGCAATTTCTGAGTTAGCGCTCCACCCGGCAAAAACGACAAAAGAATTTAAAACTGTGTTAAAAAAGATTGGCTTTCGCGAGCGCTGGCTAGAACATATTGATACCTGGCTTGCCGCCATCAAAAGTGCGCAGAGTTTGGCGCCAGATCAATTGCCGCAGATGCGGATAAATGGCGATGGCTTGCCACCGGTTAAAAATTGGCGCGAGAAACATCCGCTCGCCTATGCCAGATTGACCCACGCCCGGGCCGGCCTTGCCGAAATCAGCGAAGAGTTAAAGATTCCGGTGGAAAATCTCTGCACTCCAGAATTGATCCGGCGCCTGTGCTTCAACCCAACCGAGGATGTTGCCGGCAGCCTTACCGCTATGGGCGCCCGCCCGTGGCAGGTCTTATCCGTGGCCCCAATGCTCAAGAACGCGCTAGCCCAGCGGGAGGCGCTCGAAGCCCCAGCGCCAGAGCCGGAAAGTGATGAATTACGCAACGAATAAGTTGCGTAAATAAAGGCGGCGGTCTAGATTTGGTCGCATGCTAAATAACTTCGTAATCGCCCTTCGCGAAGGCTTTGAAGCCGCATTGATCGTCGGAATTCTCCTTGCCTATCTAACAAAGAGCGGGCGCGTTAATTTAAAGAAGAGCGTCTGGGTCGGCGTCGCGATTGCGATTATTTTTAGTTTAGCTTTCGGCGGAATCTTGACCGCCACCTCATCTAATTTGTCCGAGCGCAACGAAGAAATTTTTGCGGGGCTAACTTCGCTCTCGGCCGTAATTATGGTTACTTGGATGGTCTTCTGGATGAAGCGAATTGCGCGTTCGATGCGTAATGAATTAGAAGCCAAAGCTTCAATGGCGCTATCAGCTGGCGCGATGGCAGTAACGGCATTTTTCTCGGTAGCGCGCGAAGGAATTGAAACTTCGCTCTTTGTTTACTCTTCATTTAAAGTGGTCGGAACTGCAATTGATTCCGTGCTTGGTTTAATCCTTGGCTTTGCCGCAGCCGTAATTTTGGGCGCGGGCGTTTACAAAGGAACTATGAAATTTAATATGCGGGCCTTCTTCACAATTTCAGGTAGCGCCTTGTTATTAGTTGTGGCTGATATTTTGTTCAAAGGCATCGGCGATCTTCAAGCAGTTGGCTGGTTACCAAGTGGCAGCATCTTTGCGCTAACAGTAACTGCGCTCTACTTATTAACTGCCTTGCCATTGTACTTATCTAATTCGGTTAAATCAGTTAAGCCAACTAAGAAATCAGAGACCTTAGTACATACTGCATAATTCCACCGTGGCGGTAGTAATCCGCTTCGCCTGGCGTATCAATTCGTACTAACGCTTCAAACTTCTTATCTCCCGCACTCACCGTAACGGTTTTAGGCGTTTTGCCATTATTTAATTCGGTCACGCCGCTGATTGAAAATACTTCATCGCCAGTTAAACCAAGTGATTTCGCGTTCTCGCCTGCTTTGAATTGAAGCGGCAGTACGCCCATACCAATCAAATTTGATCGGTGAATTCGTTCAAAACTTTCGGCAATTACTGCCCGCACATCAAGCAGCGCAGTGCCTTTTGCCGCCCAGTCGCGCGATGACCCCGAGCCATATTCTTTGCCCGCCAAAATTACTAACGGAACGCCGGCAGCTTGATAGGCCATCGATGCGTCATAGATTGTGCTCTGCTGACCATTAGCCAAAAAGTTTTTGGTGTAACCGCCTTCGACGCCATCGAGTAATAAATTCTTCAATCGAATATTGGCAAAGGTGCCGCGAATCATTACTTCGTGATTGCCCCGGCGCGAGCCATATGAATTGAAATCTTTTCGATCTACCCCATGTTCGGTTAAATATTTTCCTGCTGGAGAATCAACTTTGATTGAGCCAGCAGGTGAAATGTGATCAGTAGTTACCGAGTCACCCAAAATTGCTAAAACTCGAGCATTTGCAATATCGGTAACTGGCGTTGGCTGCTTTGGCATCCCGTCAAAATATGGTGGCTTTCGCACATAAGTTGATTTTGGATCCCACTCAAAAGTTTTGCCCGTTGGAGTATCGAGTGACTTCCAGCGATGATCGCCTTCAAAGACGCTTGCATAATCTTTGCTAAACATTTCGGACGAAATCGCCGAATCAATTACCGATTGAATTTCGGCAGGCGTTGGCCAAATATCTTTTAGATATACATCGGCGCCAGCCGAGTCTTTGCCAATCGGATCTTTATCGAAATCGTGATTCATGGTGCCAGTTAAGGCATAAGCAACTACCAGTGGTGGCGATGCTAAATAATTCATCTTTACATCTGGGCTGATTCGTCCCTCGAAGTTGCGGTTTCCGGAAAGTACCGCCGAAACTGCTAAATCGTTCTCGTTAATTGATTTACTTATTTCAACTGGTAGCGGACCGCTATTGCCGATACAAGTTACGCAGCCATAGCCAACTAAGTTAAAACCTAACTTCTCCATATAAGGAGTTAATCCAGCGCGATCATAATAATCCGTTACAACTTTTGAACCTGGCGCCAAAGTGGTCTTGACCCATGGCTTGCTCTTAAGTCCTTTTTCCACTGCCTTTTTGGCAAGGAGCGCGGCGCCAATCATGACTGAAGGGTTTGAAGTGTTGGTACATGAAGTAATCGATGCGATTACGACATCACCATTTTTAACATTGGTTGCGTTCGAATTTTTGCTCTTATCGGTTAAATAAGTTGGCAGTGATTTTTCAAAGTTTGATTTGGCCTCACTTAGCGAAATCCGATCTTGTGGTCGCTTTGGTCCCGCAATCGATGGAACCACTGTTGCCAAATCAAGTTCGAGATGTTCGCTATAGCGCGGGGTGGCACTTGGGTCATGCCACAACCCTTGCTGCTTGGCATAAGTTTCGACCAAAGTTAATTGTTCGGCGCTGCGACCGGTTAACTTTAAGTAACGAATGGTTTCGTCATCAATTGGGAAGATCGCACATGTCGAACCATATTCGGGCGACATATTTCCAATCGTGGCGCGATTTGCCATCGGAACTGAGACCACACCTGGCCCATAAAATTCTACGAACTTGCCGACCACGCCGTGCTTTCGCAGCATCTCGGTAATTGTTAAAGCTAAATCAGTTGCCGTGGTGCCAAGTGGTAATTCACCTTTTAATTTAAATCCAACTACGCGCGGAATCAACATCGAAACTGGTTGGCCTAATAACGCAGCTTCAGCTTCGATTCCGCCAACGCCCCAACCTAAAACGCCCAAACCGTTGACCATCGTGGTGTGCGAATCAGTTCCGACGACCGTATCTGGATAGGCGCGCAAGACGCCATTTACTTCGCGAGTCATAATTACGCGCGCTAAATATTCAATATTTACTTGGTGAACAATTCCAGTTCCTGGCGGCACTACTTTGAATTCATCAAACGCGCTCTGGCCCCAGCGCAGGAAGCGATAGCGTTCGCGATTTCGTTCATATTCAACGTCGGTATTTTTCTCAAAAGAATCAGCCGAGCCAAAGAAATCCGCAATCACTGAGTGATCGATTACCAACTCCGCTGGCGCAAGTGGGTTTACCTTTGCGGCATCGCCACCGAGAGCCACAATCGCTTCGCGCATCGTGGCTAAATCAACGATGCATGGCACCCCGGTGAAATCCTGCATCACAACGCGCGCTGGCGTAAATTGAATTTCGGTATCTGGTTCCGCTGCCTGATTCCAACTAGCTAAAGCTTTGATGTGATTGGCGGTGATATTTGCGCCATCTTCGGTGCGCAATAAGTTTTCCAGCAGAATTTTTAGCGAGAACGGTAAATCTTTCGCACCGGCAATATTTGAAATATCAAAGATTTCAAATGATTTGCCATTAACTTCTAAATTTCGTTTTGCTTGAAAACTATTTACGCTCATTTGATACCTCGGTAAATTTATCTTGACGTCAAGATACTCTACTTGGGGTCAGCAGCGCAACTGTCTCGATGTGGTGTGTCATTGGAAAGAGATCAAAGGCTTTAATTTTCTGTAACTGCCAGCCGCTATCGATAAAGGTGCGCACATCGCGCGCAAGTGAGGCGGGATCACAGGCTACATAAACCACTCGTCGCGGCGCCACGGAAATTACTTGGTGCACGACATTGGCGCCAATTCCGGCGCGCGGTGGATCAAGTACCACTACATCTGCTTTCTTAATTTTGCGCAGCTCTTTTTCGACATTACCTAATCGAATATTTATATTCCGGTGGGCTTTGAAATTTTCGCGCGCACTTTCAATTGCCGCATCCCCGCTTTCGATTAAATCAATCCGACCAGGTAGGCCAACTTTTTCAATCGCCACTGCGGTAAATAAGCCAACGCCGCCATATAAATCTAATAAATGATCGCCAGTTTTCAATTCGGCAAACTCCAAAAATACTTTGGCTAAGGTATCGGGCGCATTGATATGGCGCTGCCAGAACGCTCCCTCCTTAACTAATAACGCTTGGCCTAAAACGGTTTTGGTTTGATCCCCAGTTGGAACTTCAACTCTGGTTTCTGGTTCATACCGTTTAGCTGCTAATTCATTTACGTGAAGGGCTTCGTTGGCAATTAAACAATCTTCGATTGGGACCACTTCGTTAGAACGACTGGCGTAGATCCCGAATTGCCCCTTTGCATTAGTGGCTCCTCGAATATGGCTGCGCCAATGAAGTGTCGGCGCGACCTCTTCGACTGTTACTGCAATATCTAACTTTGCAATTCGGCTAAATTGCTCAACGATCACATCAGCTTTCAATTTTCGCTGTTGACTGATTTCGATATGCTGAAAATCGCAACCGCCACAATCGCCAGCATATTTGCAGGGCGGTGTCACGCGCATGGCAGCTGGTTCGATTACCTTTTTTAATTTGGCGCGTAAAAATCCTTTTGCTTTTCCAGTTATTTCAATTAAAACTTTTTCACCAGGTGCGCAATCGCGAACAAAAATAACTTGACCTTCGTGGCGCGCGATGAAATGTCCACCATGTGCGACCTTTTCGATCGTTACCTCTAACTCCGCGCCAATTTCCATGTGTAGAACTCTAAGGTGTAGCCTTAACCATTGTGCACGTGGTCATCATGGGTTGCGGTCGAGTTGGATCGGGCCTAGCCAAAGAGTTAGAAGCAGCTGGCCACTCGGTTGCAGTTATCGATAACCAACGCGAAGCATTTCGGCGCTTAGGTCCAGATTTCAAAGGTAAAACAGTTAATGGCGTTGGATTTGATCGCGACATTTTGATTCAAGCCGATATTCAAAATGCAAGTGCTTTTGCTGCCGTTTCCAATGGTGACAATTCAAATATTTTGGCAGCTCGCGTTGCCCGCGAAACTTTTGGCGTAGATAACGTGGTTGCCAGAATTTACGATCCGGCGCGCGCCGAAATTTACCAACGCTTAGGAATTCCTACTGTGGCCACCGTGCAGTGGGCGCAAGATCAAATTTTGCGAAAGATTTTGCCAGTTGATGCGCAGAGCGAATGGCAGGATGCTTCTGGTCGAGTAAAACTTGCTGAGTTTCCATATCACATAGCGTGGGTGGGCCAACCAATTTCCGAAATTGAATTGCGCACCAAAACTAAAGCTGCGTTAATTACTAGATTGGCCGAAGGTTTTATTCCAGATGGCCACACCGTTTTACAAGAGGGCGACATTCTCCATTTAACTGTTGAAGCTGGCGAAATGGCCAATGTAAGTTTGCTGCTAGCTAAAGATCCGGAAGGTAACTAATGCGCGTTGCAATTGCCGGAGCTGGAAATGTTGGTCGCGCGATTGCCCGCGATCTACTTAAAAATGGCCATCAAGTTATTTTGATTGATCGCGATCCAAAGGCGATCAAAATGGATTCGGTACCAGATGCCGAATGGTTGATGGCCGATGCCTGCGAAGTTTCCGCACTTGATAATGCCAAGTTAGATCGCTGCCAAGTTTTAGTTGCCGCAACGGGCGATGATAAAGCGAATTTAGTCGCATCACTTTTAGGTAAAACTGAATACGGAATTCCGCGCGTGGTCGCCCGAATTAATCATCCAAAGAATGAATGGATGTTTGATTCCTCCTGGGGCGTCGATGTCGCAGTATCCACGCCGCAAATTATTACCGCGCTGGTTGAAGAGGCGGTATCCGAAGGCGATGTGATTCGCCTATTTAGTTTCCGTAAAGGCCAAGCTAATTTAGTTGAAATTACTTTGCCAGCTGGATCGAAATGTGTCGGCAAAACCGTGGAGGAAGTGGAGCTGCCAGATAACGCTTCACTTGCAGCTATCGTGCGCGATGGTCGCGTGATTTCACCTGAGAGCCACGATGTATTTTCTGCTGGCGACGAACTGTTATTTGTGGCAACTGCAACTGCCGAATCGCAACTTAAGTCTTGCTTTATTTCGATTTAATAATTCGCCAAGTGATCCAGACTGTTAATAAAAATAACGGATAGCCTAAAATCAAACTGGCAAAACCGAGCGCTTCAATCTGGTCTAACTTCCAAAGCGGATACATAATTACAATTCGAATCGCAAACATCGCGGCCCAAACCCAGCTGGCCAAGACATAGGTCCGCCGGCGAACTGGATCTTTCCGCCATTCAAAGTTCTCGCCCAAAATTGGCCCCAGCAAGATTCCAATCAGCGGCCAACCGCTAATTGCTGACGCAGAATAAGCAACAAAATAAGCCAAATTTTTCCAAAGGCTCGGCAAGTAATAATCAACGGCGCGACCAGAACTGCGGGCAAACCAAGCGCAGATCAAAACTCCAATTAGCCCGCTGATGGCATGTTGCAAAGTTTCGCGCTTTAGTAGGCGCCAAATTGTTAGCAGCACGCTTAGTGCAATTGATAAATAAAGACTTAGTTTTAAATCTTTATTTATTAAAAATGAAATTAAGAAAAGTGTGGAAGGCAAGCCATTATCAATTAAGCCCCGTTTGCCTCCAAAGGCAGCCATGATTTTCTCTTTTTGTTCGCTCATCCGGTATGTCCAAACCCGCCACTTCCGCGCGAAGTGCCCGGTAAGTTTTCGACTTCAATAAATTCAGCGGTTTCAACTCGTTGAATCACTAGTTGTGCAATTCGATCGCCGCGTTTGGCGCTAAAACTTTCGGTTAAGTCATGATTTATCAATATGACTGCAACTTCACCTCGATAAGCCGCATCGATTGTGCCGGGCGTATTTACCATTGAAATTCCGTGCTTTAACGCCAACCCAGATCGTGGATGCACTAACGCGACATAACCTGGTGGTAGCGCAATTGAAATTCCAGTTGGAATTAATTTACGCATCCCCGGTTCTAATGTGAAATCTTCGCGCGCATATAAATCGGCGCCGGCATCGCCCGCTTTGGCATATTGCGGAAGTGGTAAGTCGCGATCTAATCGCTGGATGAGTACGCGCACCTGCCAAGGTTAGGGTACTTTTAATTTGTGAGCCAATATCGCCAAACGATTCGCCCAACTTTCTGGGTAATGGCCTTTATCGCCTTTCTCTTTGCTTCGATGTCACTGGCAATTTGGGCTGCGCTGGATAATCCTGCCGGAATTGTTTCGCTAATTATCTTCGCGCTCTTAACAATTTTAATTTTCAATGCGATGTCGCTGACAATTATGATTGACGATGAACTGCGCGTTGGCCGCGCCCACATCGAACGCAAATATTTAGGTGAAGTAAAAGTTGTATCCGGTGATGAATTTAAAAAACTTCAGACTAAGGATGCTCGGGCATATTTAGCTACCCGATTTTGGTTAAATGAGGGTGTGCTGGTTGAACTTAAAGATGAGCGCGATCCGACGCCTTATTGGTTAATTAGTTGCCGAAACGGCGAAGAAATTAAGCGCAGTCTTTACAAACCGCAGTAGCGGCGCTGCCTTTGGCCAATTGCGACGAATGCTTAACCAAAAAGCACCGGCTACAAGTAAATTCATCCACTTGCTTTGGCACAACGCGGACAGCTAACTCTTCGCCAGATAAATCGGCGCCCGGAAGTTCAAGATTTTCAGCAGCTTCGGCTTCATCGATATCGATTTGGCCGGATTGTTCCTGAGCTCGCTTAGCTTTTAACTCTTCAAGCGATTCTTCTTGTAACTCTTCATCCGTTTTTCTGGGTGTGTCGTAATCGGTTGCCACTGATCTTCACCTCCTAGGTTCGAAGCTGACTTTCGCCAACTGGCGAATAGTGACCTATCGGTCCTTCAATTACCAACAACCAGCGGTGAGTGTCGGATATTCCCCATCACATTTGTGCGATTTGGTTGGCCAATCGGCCATCAACTAGCGCCTTAATGGCGGTGCCAGACTCCAAGTAGGTTTCTTCGATTACTTCCCCGCGTTCGTGAATTGCGCTTACTAAATCGCCGCGCGAATATGGAATTACTACATCTACTTCAATATTTGGATGGGGCAACGAATTTTCAATTGCAATTAAAAGTTTATCTACGCCAAATCCAGTTTTGGCGCTAAAAGCAAAAGCATTTGGTTCGGCGCGCACTAATCGCATAATCGTTTCGGGATCGGCAATATCGGCTTTGTTGATTGCAATAATTTCTGGAATATCTGATGCGCCAACTTCTGCTAACACTGATCGAACAGCGCGAATTTGTTCGAATGGATCAGGATGCGAACCATCAACTACGTGGACAATTAAATCGGCATCGGCAACTTCTTCGAGCGTGGATTTAAAAGCATCCACTAATTGATGTGGCAAGTGACGAACAAAACCGACGGTGTCGGTCAAGGTATAAACCCGACCTTCGGAAGTTTGAGTGCGCCGAGTTGTGGGATCCAACGTGGCAAAGAGCGCATTTTCAACTAAGACGCCGGCATTGGTTAACCGATTTAATAGCGAAGATTTACCAGCGTTGGTGTAGCCAGCGATTGCCACCGATGGAATTTTGTGGCGACGCCGTTCTTGGCGCTTGGTGTCGCGCGAAATTTTCATATCGTTAATTTCGCGGCGAAGTTTGGCCATGCGATCGCGGATTCGACGGCGATCAGTTTCGATTTTGGTTTCGCCAGGACCACGAGTTGCGATGCCGCCACCGCCTTGCTGACGAGACAACGCCTCACCCCAACCGCGAAGGCGTGGCAATAAATAATTCATCTGCGCCAATTCGACTTGAGCTTTACCTTCGCGCGATTTGGCGTGCTGGGCGAAGATATCCAAAATCAATGCGGTGCGATCGACAACTTTTACTTTTAATTTATCTTCTAACGTTTTTAATTGCGCTGGCGATAATTCACCATCGCAAATCACGGTATCGGCGCCAGTTGATCTAACGATCTCTTTTAGTTCAGTCACCTTTCCCGAACCGATAAAAGTCGCTGGATCTGGTTTATCGCGCCGCTGAATTAACGCATCTAAAACTTCTGAACCAGCAGTTTCGGCTAGCGCGCTCAATTCTTTAAGTGAGTTATCGGCCATCTCAGCGGTGCCCTCAGTCCAAACGCCAACTAAGACAACTCGCTCTAATTGCAGTTCGCGGTATTCCGCTTCGGAGATATCTTGTAACTGAGTTGAGAAACCTTTTACTCTTCGCAGCGCATGGCGATCGGCAATTTCAGATGGGGTTTCGTGGGAATCGTATTCGGCAGCAACTTCGCGCGAGGCAGCTAATAAAGCTTCGAATTCATCAAATTCTTCGATTATTTTCTTAGGTATTGCGCCACATCCACTTCTTTTTCAATTACCGCCGGTCCAGTCAATATTGCATTTGAATGGCCATCAATCTCTACAAATAACCGCCCACCTGGTGGATTTATTTCCCATTTAACTGGCAAGTTTTCTTTGGCGCGCTTGGTGGCAGCTAGCGCGACTGCAACTGTTCCGGTGCCACAAGATTTTGTTTCGCCTACCCCGCGTTCGAAAACGCGCATCGCTAATTTGTGATCGCCAAGTTCTTTAACAAATTCCACATTTACACCTTCCGGATAGGCATCGCGCGGGCGGACCACTGGTGGTTCTTTCAAGTCTCCGACTTTTGCTAAATCATCAACAAAGACAACTGCATGTGGATTGCCGACGCTGATGTTGTAACCGTTCCAGATATTTCCATTTGCCGAAGCAGTTACCTCTTGGTTTTCATCGGTAACTTGTCCCATGTTTACGGTGATGTCGCCACTTTCGGGCACGCGCATATGTTTTAAACCATCGCGGGTATCGATTGCAAAAATTCCGGGCGCTTGATGGCCGTTTTCAACTAGGTATTTAGCCATTACCCGAATGCCGTTGCCACACATTTCGGCAAGCGAGCCGTCGGAATTTCGATAATCCATGAACCAGTTGTTTCCGTTTTTGTTAATTCGAATTAAGCCATCGGCGCCGATTCCAGTTTTACGATCGCAGATGGCGGCAGTTTCTTTGGTGGTAATTGAGATTTCACTAGTTGGATCAAAGACGATGACAAAGTCGTTATGGGTACCGTGCCCGTAGCTGGCTTTCATTGTGGGCAAGTTTAGGCGCTCTTAATTAAGTTTCGCAGCATCGTTGGAAAGATCAGTAAATGAAATGGTGAAATAAAGAACCAATAAAGTTGGCCACCAAGTCCGCGCGGCACAAAGCTTGCTTCTTGGGTAACACTTACGCCCTTAGGTAATTTTTCAATTCTAAATTCCAACCAAGCTTTACCTGGCAAAATCATTTCGGCGTATAGGCGAAGTTTTTCATTTGGAATTACCTCTTCAACTCGCCAAAAATCTAATGAATCGCCGACGCGAAGTTTTAGTGGATCGCGCCGACCGCGGCGAAGTCCAACGCCACCGAAAACGCGATCGATTAGGCCGCGCAAAATCCATAAAAAGTCCGAGCCATACCAACCATTGCTGCCACCGATTCGTTCGACTGCCGCCCAAACTTTTTCTAATTCTTTATCTGTTGTAGCTAATCGCGTATCTTTAAAGATTCGATCGCCCGCCCATGATGGATCGCTCTGCGCTTTTTGCCACGGCGCGGTTGGCACTTGCGCATCAGACCATCTGGTGTCGACGGCATTTTCATTGGTGCGAGATAGCGCTAATTTGATTGCATCATCGATTCGAGATGGGCCACCTGGTGGTGGTGCAATTACTTTTGAAATATCGCGAGATGGATCCACTACTACTTCGCTAATTAACGATCCAACCAACGGCCTGGCCAGCGTTGTCGGCACTGGCGTAACAAATCCAATCCATAAACTAGAAAGACCAGGTGTTAAAACCGGAACTTTAATAATGATTCGCTTTCGAAGCCCCGCGATTTTGGCAAAGGATTGCATCATCGATTCGTAAGTTAAAACTTCGGGGCCGCCGATATCGAATACGCCAGATACGGGCGCCGATAAGTTTGCGGCGTTTGTTAAATACCAGAGCACATCGCGAATTGCGATTGGTTGGGTCCGGTTTGAAACCCACTTTGGCGTAGTCATAATTGGTAAGCGATGCGTTAAGTGACGGAGCATTTCAAAGCTAGCCGATCCCGAACCAATGATGATTCCGGCGCGAATTTCCATCACCGGAATTCCGGTGCTGGCTAACGCTTTGCCAGTTTCAACTCGCGAACTTAAATGGGTCGAAATTTTCTTATCGTTGGCGATACCACCGAGGTAGACAATCTGCGTTACCCCCGCAGCTTTTGCAGCTGTGGCAAAGCGTTTGGCCATTTCAGTTTCGATTTCGGTGAAATCGGATTTGTAATTAATGGAATGGAGTAAATAAAAGGCGGTATGGACATTGGTTAACGCTTCAAGTAAATCTTCGTAATTGTCGGCGCTACCGGTT
>JBEGQQ010000044.1:0-6688 GCA_041180925.1 Actinomycetota bacterium | reverse complement strand
CTATTGCTGAACTTAGATCTGCTGGCGAAATTTTGGATGCGTTATTGTCAAATTCAGAATATCGAAAATTAGTTTCACTTCGCGGAAATCTTCAAGAAATCATGTTGGGATATTCCGATTCAAATAAGGACGCTGGAATTGTTACCAGCCAATGGGAAATTCACCGAGCCCAACGAACACTTCGCGAAGTTGCCCAAAAGCATGGCGTCCAGTTACAAATATTCCATGGTCGCGGTGGCTCAGTTGGTCGCGGTGGTGGTCCAACTTACGACGCACTAATTGCTCTGCCTTGGGGAACTTTGAATGGTCGAATCAAGATGACCGAACAAGGTGAAGTAATTAGTGATAAATATTCACTACCTTCGTTAGCAAAGGAAAATTTGCAATTAACTCTTGCGGCGGCTCTTGAAGCAACAGTTTTAAATCGGAAACCACGTCAAAGTCCAGTTGATTTAGATAATTGGGATGAATGTATGGATTTAATTAGTGATACATCTTTCGCTCAATATCGTGCTCTAGTCAGCCACCCTGATTTACCGGCATATTTCTATGCCTCTACTCCAGTTGAACAACTCGGGGATTTATTTCTCGGCTCACGTCCATCGCGACGTCCAGATTCATCCGACGGTATTGAAAGTTTACGTGCGATTCCTTGGGTTTTTGGCTGGACCCAATCTCGGCAAATTGTTCCTGGTTGGTATGGACTAGGTAGCGGATTAAAGAAAGCGCGCGAATCTGGAAAAACTCCGGTTTTAAAACAGATGTTGCGTGATTGGCATTTCTTCCGCACTTTTATTTCTAACGTAGAGATGACAGTCGCCAAGACTGATTTGCAAGTCGCAGAAAAATACGTACAGGCGTTAGTTCCAGATAAGTTGCAGCACTTTTTCGACACCATTCGCGCGGAATTTGAATTAACTAAATCAGAGTTGTTGTTACTAACCGAGAAAGAATCAATCTTGGGTGATCAACCATTGCTTGCTAGAACTTTGGCAATTCGTGATGCGTATTTGGCACCGCTACATATGCTGCAAGTGACACTGCTTTCGAGAGTTCGTGTTGCTAATGAGGAGAATCAACTTCTTCGCAGAGCGCTACTTTTGACTATTAATGGCGTTGCTGCCGGTTTGCGAAATACCGGTTGATTAACTATTAAATTTCGCTTGGGTTTTTTCCAAGCCGTGGATAACCAAATATTCGACTACTTCGGCTCCGCGCGAAATTAAATCTGGAAGCTCTTTCTTTTCGGTGCTAGAAAAATTTTTAAGTACAAAATCTGCTGGGTCTTGGTCGCCATTCGGTCTACCAATACCCATCCGAACTCGAAAATAATTAGGGCCATTAAAAGCGCTAGTCAAGCTCTTTAATCCATTATGTCCATTGTCGCCGCCACCTAATTTGGTTCTAATTGCGGCAAATGGAATATCTAATTCATCGTGAATCACTATTACATTATCTAGATCTACTTTGTAGAAATTTGCGAGCGCTTTTACTGGTCCGCCACTTTCATTCATATATGAATGCGATTTGGCTAGAACAATTCCAGGTGCACCTAAACCAAGACCTAATTTGTAAGCCGCAACATCTGCCCGAGATTTGGACGCAGTCCACTTAACTTGATTTTGTTTTGCAAGTTCATCAACGACTAGGTACCCGATGTTATGTCGGGTATTTGAATATTGTTCGCCGGGATTACCTAAGCCAACAACAAGCCAGACCAGAGAAAATTACTCTTTCTTCTCTGCAGCTTCGCCTTCAGCAGGTGCTGCCGCTACCGGAGTCTCTTCAACTACTGCACTTCGGATTGAAAGGTGGGCAACGGTAAGTTTTGGATCACAAGCAAGTGTTACACCTGCTGGCAATTTAACATCTGCTGCAAACTTTGAATCTCCTGCCATCATTCCAGTTAGGTCCAATTCAAGGAATGCTGGAATCGAAGTTGCTTCGGTTTCAATTTCAATCGCATTATTAACATGTTCCAAAATACCTTCACGATCGAATTCGCCACTTGTGTGAACTGGAACTGAAACCACAACTTTCTCGCCACGACGAACAATTACTAAATCAACATGCTCAAGTGTGCTCTTTAGCGCATCCCGGACAATTGCTTTTGGAAGCGTTAGTTCAGTTTTTCCATCAACCACAATATCTAACAAAATATTTGGAGTCTTTAACGCAATCGTTAACTCATGCATTGGCAAAGTGATGTGAGCTGGCTTCTCGCCATGACCGTAAATAACTGCAGGTACTTGACCAGCGCGACGAGCACGACGTGATGCACCTTTACCGAATTCGGTGCGACGTGCGCCGTTGATTGTTACTTCTGCCATTTTATTTACTCCCTATGTATCCAAATTGCGTCTTCATGTAGCGGCGCGGATTTTAGGGATAACCGTCGATCACGGAAGATCTCTTACCCTCGCCGGAATAGTCGAAGGCTAACTCAAGAAGAAGCGTTATACCAAATCGAGGTGTTTGGCTTACGAATGGCCGTCAAAGAGGCTTGTAACCGAACCATCTTCAAAAACTTCTCGAATTGCTCGAGCCAATAGCGGCGCAATCGAAAGTACGGTCAATTTATCAAAACGGTTTTCCATCGGGATTGGCAAGGTATCGGTCACAACAATTTCACTTGCCTTTGATTCTTTCAATCTATCGTAAGCCGGACCCGAAAACACGCCATGCGTTGCCGCGATAATTACATCTTTGGCGCCCTCATTAAATAGAGCATCAACAGCTTTTGTAATGGTTCCCGCCGTGTCAATCATGTCATCAATTACAACGCATGTTTGGCCTTTAACATCACCAACTACACGACCAGTGGTTGATTCATTTGGAATCCTTGGATCCCGCATTTTATGAATAAACGCGATTGGACATCCGCCCAGTAAATCCGACCAACGTTCGGCGACGCGAACTCGGCCAGAATCCGGTGAAACGATTGTTAATTTATTTCGATCAACTTTGCTTCCAACATAATTTGTTAAAAGTGGTAGCGCAAATAAATGGTCTACCGGTCCATCAAAAAAACCTTGAATTTGCGAGGTGTGTAAATCGACAACCATTAATCGGTCCGCGCCAGCTGTTTTAAATAAATCCGCCATTAAACGAGCTGAGATTGGTTCGCGGCCACGATGTTTTTTATCTTGGCGGGCGTAACCATAAAACGGAGCAACAACGGTAATTCGTTTTGCAGAGGCGCGTTTTAACGCATCGACCATGATCAATTGCTCCATTATTTGCTTGTTGACTGGAGCGGCATGGCTTTGAATCACAAATGCATCGCTGCCACGAACTGATTCTTCGAAGCGAACGAAAATTTCGCCATTCGCAAAATCATATGCGGAGGTAGGTGTAACTGTAATTCCAAGTTCTTTTGAAACGTTTTCTGCTAATTCTGGAAATGCTCTTCCGGTGAAAACTCGCAATCTCTTTTCAGACGATAAGCGAAGCTCACTCATTGTTACTTTCCTCCGTTTTCCTTTTTAGCAGCGGCAGCCGATTTACTATTCGGGCGCTTTCTAAGAACCCACCCTAAGACATTTCTCTGTTTTGCTCGGCCGACACCCATGGCGCCAGCGGGAACATTTTCAGTAATTACTGAACCGGCCGCGGTGTATGCGCCATCTCCAATTTGAACTGGCGCAACAAGCATCGTGTCGCTACCAATTTTCACGTGGTTTCCTACTTCAGTTCGATGTTTATTTTCTCCATCGTAATTAACAAAAATTGTTGCAGCACCAATATTGCTCTCCTGACCAATAGATGCATCCCCTACATATGAAAGGTGTGGAACTTTTGATCCAGTTCCGATTTGAGAATTCTTAATTTCTACGAAGGCACCTGCTTTAGTTTCGTTTCCTAAAATAGTTCCGCTGCGCAAATATGTAAATGGACCAACTGTTGCATTCTCGCCAATTTCGCTTCCAGTGCAGTTTGATTCGATTACTTTTGCACCTTGATTAATCGCACAATCTTTCAATGTTGTACGTGGTCCAATAATTGCATTGGCAGCGATTGCGCTGTCGCCTGTTATTGAACAACCTGGCAAAATCGTCACATCAGCTGAGATAGTGACAGTGTCATCAATCCAGGTAGTTGCCGGGTCCAAAATCGTTACGCCATTTTTCATGTGCCGCTCATTGATTCGATCACGCATAATCGCCGCTGCCTCAGCGAGCTGAATTCGATCATTTACGCCGATAGTTTCCACAAAATCTTCATTTAAAATTGCGGCAACTTTCCCGGATTCATTTCGAATAATTTCAATAACATCAGTTAAATAAAGCTCACCTTGAGCATTATCTTTTTTCAACTTTGAAATTGCAGATTTAAGAATATCCATTTCAAAAAGATAGATTCCTGAATTTATTTCAAATATATATTTTTCTGAATCACTGGCATCTTTTTCTTCGACAATTCTTAACAACAAATTCTCATCATCGCGAATAATTCGGCCATAGCCAGATGGGTCATCAATTTCAGAGGTAAGAACTGATGCTGCGTAATTGCCCTTTTTATGTGCTGTAGCAAATTCGGTTAATGTGCCGGCAGAAATTAGCGGAATGTCGCCAGCCACGACTAGAACTGTTCCCGAAGATTTGCTTTCGACTAACGCCATTTGAACTGCATGCCCTGTGCCGAGCCGTTCAGATTGGAATACGGTTTTTGCATCTGGAGCAATTTGATGAAGCTCTGCTTCCACCATTTCACGGCCTGAGCCAACTACAACAAGTAACTCTTGCGAATTTAATTTTGAGATTGAATTTAAAACATGTCCGATTAGAGATCGGCCCGCAATTGAATGTAAAACTTTTGGAATATTGGATTTCATGCGGGTACCTTCACCCGCTGCAAGCACGATTACGGATTGAATCAATTCAATCTCCCTTCGGCTTTGCTGGCTCCGCCACCTGGTATCGATCCAGGACCCTGGGCTTCAAAGGCCCATGTGCTAGCCACTACACAATGGCGGAACCCATATTCTCCCTTATAACTGCGATAGAGCCAAATAATAAAAGGAATTAGGCTTCGTATTTATGAAGGATGAAGTGGACCGCATTATTAATGCGTGGGAGAAAGAACGACCTGATCTCGATTTTTCGCCACTTGCAATCCTTAGTCGAATTTCTAGAATTTCGCGTCAATTAGATATCGCAAGGCGAAACGCTTTTGCAGATTTGGAAAATTGGGGCTTCGATGTTTTAGCGGCGCTACGCCGTGTCGGAGCTCCGTATCAATTATCACCAAGTCAATTAATGCAAGAAACTATGGTTACTAGCGGCACAATTACTAATCGCTTAGATCGTTTAGAGGAATTGGATTTAATAAAGCGTAATCCAGATCCAAATGATGGTCGCGGAATTATTGTCACACTGACTAAATCCGGAATGCGCACAGTTGATAAAGCAATGGAGGATTTGCTTGAGCGAGAACGCGAGCTAATCAAAACTTTGACAAAAAATGAACGCGAGGAGCTTGCTAAATTACTGCGGGAATTTTCAATTCCGTTCGATCAAAATTAACGTTCAAATGAATTAATCATGGGCTACCACGCGAGCGCCTTGAACCGGACCTTGAGCTCTAATGACGCTACCTACGACCCCACTTGAAGTGAGCGCTACTGCTAAATCAAGTGATTGATCTTCATCCGCGACTAAGAATGCAACTGATGGCCCAGAGCCGGAAACAATTCCGCCAAGTGCGCCATATTCATTTCCAATATCCAAAACCAAGCGGAGTGCTGGTCGCAACGAACAAGCGGCTGATTGCAGATCATTACTTAGAGCCTTGCCAACACGCTCGCTATCTGCAGATAAAAGCGCTTGCAGTAATTCTTCATTTAATTGCGGTTGTTTAATTGGTAAACCGGTGCGAAGGCGATCGCATTCACCATAAACCGCCGGCGTTGATAGACCAGTTGATGAAACTGCAATTACCCAGTGATAAGTGCCGCGTGAAAGTGCTGGTGTGATTTCATCTCCACGACCACGCCCTACTGCTGTTCCACCGTTTAACATGAACGGAACATCGGCACCGAGTTGCGCCGCACATTCCGCCATCTCTTCGCGACTTAAATTTAATTCAAACAATTGGTCAATCGCCAAAATAGTTGCCGCAGCATCCGCGCTACCGCCAGCCATGCCGCCTGCAACCGGAATATTCTTTTTAACTTCGACTCGAACATTTTTCTGACTGTTATGTTTTTCCGCCATCAAATCAATGGCTTTATAGATCAAGTTATGTTCGTCAGCCGGAACTGCATTGGCATAATCACCGGTAATTGATATCGAGAATTCATCTGCGTCTCGTGAAATTTTCACAGAGTCATATAGGGATATAGCTTGAAAAACAGTAACTAATTGATGGTAGCCATCTGATTCAAGTGGCCCAACTGCAAGTTGCAAATTTATTTTTGCTGGAACCTGAACTTCGACTGAATGATGACGCACGAGAACTACCTTAGTGGGATTTTGAAGCGATTTGGCAGAACTGAGAAAGTGATAACGCCTCGCCTCTTAAAGTTGAATCAACTCCAGCTGATTCAATTATCTCCGCCGCAGATTTTCCTAAAATTTCAGCAAGTGCAGCACGCAACATTTTGCGACGTTTATTGAAGGCGGCATCAATTAATTTAAAGACTTTCTGCCGATCAAAGTTGGGTTCAGCATGGCGCTCAAATTTGACT
>JBEGQQ010000043.1:0-4962 GCA_041180925.1 Actinomycetota bacterium | reverse complement strand
TGGCGCTCAAATTTGACTAGTTTTGGGTCAACGTTAGGTATTGGCCAAAAAATCTTTCGAGAAACCATTCCGGCACTCTCGGTCTCTGCCCACCAAGAAACTTTGATTGAAGGGACTCCATAATCCTTTGAATTTGGTTTGGCGCATAGCCGATCTGCAACTTCGGACTGCACCATCACGATTCCCTTTTTAATTGTTGGAAATTTTTCTAAGACATTTAGCAGAACTGGAACTGAGACGTTATAAGGCAAATTTGCAATCAAATACTGCGGATCCTTTGGCAAAACTTCTATGGTCAGCGCATCTTGATTTATCACCGTGAGTTTTGAATCTAAATTGTGGCGCTTTGCTGTGATTGGCAATTCTGCCGCCAATCTGGAATCAATCTCTACTGCAATCACTCCGGCCCCAGTTTCCAAAATTGCCAGAGTTAATGACCCCAATCCTGGACCAATTTCTAAAACAGTTTCAGTCCCTTTTAGACCAATTTCATTAACAATTTTTTGACAGGCATTTGGCTCAATTACAAAATTTTGACCTAGTCCTTTAGATGGTCTTAAGTTTAATTTTGCGGCAATTTCACGAATCTCAGCGGCACCTAAAAGCGTCACTTAAAATCTCCAAAAACTTTAATTGCATTTTTCGAAGTAACTTCTGCAACATGATCAGGCGTTTGGCCACGTTCGTTAGCAATAAAGCGGACAATGTTTGCAATTTGTGCTGGGGTATTTAACATTCCACGATGTGGAACAGGTGCTAAAAATGGTGAATCCGTTTCCACTAATAGCAATTCATCGGGCACTAGCTTCAACGCATCTCTTAACTGCGGAGCATTCTTAAAAGTTACCGTTCCAGCAAAAGAAAGGTAAAAACCTTTACTTGCGCAATATTTAGCCATTTCAGCGTCACCGGAGTAGCAATGAAAAACGGTTCTTTCTGGCGCGCCTTCTTCTTCTAAAATTTTTAAAACTGCTTCATGAGCATCTCGATCATGTATCACTAGCGCTTTTTGCACTCGCTTAGCCAATTCAATATGTAATTTAAAAGATTTAATCTGTTTGTCGCGTAACTCTGGGGCAGTTCTAAAGAAATCTAAACCTGTTTCGCCAATTGCCCGAACTCTCGGATTCAAAGCAAGTCCTTCAATGATTTTAAAATCGACATCTAAATCAACCATTGGCGCTTCATTGGGATGAAGTGCTACTGCTGCTAAAACATTTGGATAAAGTTCGGCTAACTCAACACACCATTTTGATTGTTCTGCCGAGTATCCAACTTGCACCAAGTGTTTGATACCTGCAGCTTTTGCAGCAGAAATAACTTCGGCAACTTCTGGAGAATTTGGGGAAGCGTTTGTGACAATCTCTAAATGAGCATGAGCATCAATAGCGGGAACTGTTAATGGTTGGGGCGGTGGCGGAAGTTGTCGATCAAGATCGCGATTATGGCGATCAGCCATTATTCAACCGTTTCTAATCGAGGAAAAAGC
Organism: Actinomycetota bacterium; assembly: GCA_041180925.1. GTDB lineage: Bacteria > Actinomycetota > Actinomycetes > Nanopelagicales > Nanopelagicaceae > ZLKRG08. The sequence continues at coordinate 3,473 of JBEGQQ010000043.1, read as the reverse complement.
GGAGAGCCTTTGGAAACTTTTGTACCTTTTGGTAATTGTCCCCAAATTCCCGCTTCTGTAATCTTTTGAATTGAGATCTCGCCGATAGATTTATCGGCACCCAGGCTTTGCCACAATTTCTCACTTGTTTCCGGCATAACCGGATGAAATAAGACAGCTAACGCCCGAAGTGATTCGGCAGTGTTATATAAAACTTCTTCAAGTAATTTTTGATTTTTTGAATCTTTTGCCAGTGCCCACGGTTCTTTTTCAGTTACGTATCCATTAACTTTCTTGCAGAAATCTAAAATTGAAACAATTCCGTTTTGGAAATCCAATTTACACATTGACCGATCTGCTGATTTGACCGTCTCGGTTAACGCAGCTGCCAGGTAGTCACCATCCGTTTTATCCGGAATTTCACCGTTGCAGTATTTTTCAATCATGGCTGTTAAACGTGAGGCCAGATTTCCAAAATCATTGGCGAGCTCACTGGTATACCTAGCGCTCATATCTTCCCAAGAAAAAGAGCCGTCGCTACCGAACGGGATTGCGCGTAAAAAGTAATAACGAAATGCGTCGACTCCAAAATGATCTGTGATGTCCGAGGGTTTTATGCCAGTTAATTTACTTTTGCTCATTTTTTCGCCACCGACGAGTAGCCATCCGTGAGCAAAAACTTTTTTCGGGATTGCTTCACCAGCTGCTAACAACATAGCTGGCCAAATCACCGCGTGAAATCGCAAAATATCTTTTCCAACAAGATGGACATCAGCTGGCCAAGTCTTCGCAAATTTTTCTCCGCCTTCGCTGCCAGGCTCGTCGCCAATTCCAACTGCTGTTGCATAATTAAGCAGAGCGTCAAACCAAACATAAACAACTTGTTTTGAATCCCAAGGTACCGGGATGCCCCAATCGAATGTTGATCTTGAAATTGATAAATCTTCAACATTGCCTTCTAAGAAGGAGATGATTTCATTTCTCGCACTCTCGGGTTCGCATGCCTCTGGATTATTCTTGTAGTGATCAAGAAGAGTCTGACGGAATTCTGACAATTTAAAGAACCAGTTATCTTCATCCACCATTTCAATTGGTTTGCCATGTATCGGGCAAAGTTTTTGACCTTCCGAATCAATTAAGTCGCCAGGCAATTTAAATTCTTCGCACCCAACACAATATGGACCTTGATATTTGCCTGCATAAATATGGCCCGAGTCTTTTAATTTTTGAAGGAATTTCTGCACCCGATCAGTGTGGCGCTTAGATGTTGTGCGAATGAAATCATCGTTTGCAATATTCAAATCTTTCCAAAGTGGAATCCAAGAATCTTTTACTAATCGATCGACCCAATCTTGTGGCTTTGAATTATTTGCTTCGGCGGTTCGCATTACCTTTTGACCATGCTCGTCGGTGCCAGTTAAAAACCAAACAGCCTCACCCCGTTGTCGATGCCATCTAGTCAATACATCACCCGCGACAGTTGTATATGCGTGACCAATATGAGGTGCATCATTCACATAATAAATCGGCGTCGTAAGATAAAACGCCTTTTCACCGCTGGTCATCTGGCTAGTCTAATGGAGATTTTGCATCAACCATTGCTGAAAAAACATTCCGCTTTGGCATTCCCGTTACTTTCGCAACTTCTGAAATTGCCTCTTTTCGTTCCATTCCAGCGGATTCAAATTTACGCACCATTTCTACCAATTCTGTGTTTGATTTTTCACGTGCATCTTTCGTGGCACCTGCAACTACAATTGTAAATTCACCAAGCATTTCTTTGGATTTTGACCATAAAGTTAACGATTTTAAATCACCACGAATAATTTCTTCATGTGTTTTAGTTAATTCTCGGCAAAGGCAAGCAGATCTGTTACCGCCGAAGATTTTTGCTAACGACTCTAAAGTTTCAATAATACGATGTGGCGCTTCAAAAAAAATCATCGTTCGATCTTCAAATCGAAGATCGTCGAGTTCATGTTCTTTCGCATTCTGGGTTCGTGGAAGAAATCCTTCAAAAGTAAATCTCTCACTTGGCAAGCCAGAGATTGCCAATGCAGTTGTAACAGCACTTGGTCCTGGAATTACTTCAACATTGATTCCATTTGATACCGCACTTTCCACTAATAAATACCCAGGATCGCTAATTGTCGGCATCCCAGCATCTGTTACCAGTAGTAAATTAACACCGGATTTTAATTCTGAAATTAATTTTTCAAGTCGCTCAGTTTCGTTTCCATCAAAATAAGAGATTACCTTTGCTTTTGATTCGATATTTAAGTCCTGGCAGAGTCTTTGAAACTTTCGAGAATCCTCCGCAGCCACAATCTCGGCAGATTTAATCGCATGAATTAAACGCATGGATGCGTCTTGCGGGTTCCCAATTGGAACTCCAGCGATGGTTAAGGTCACAGCGGTATCTTCTCATTACTCTTGCTATGTGTTGGGATCAATAATTATTGCTATCGCAGGTTTCATCTTGCGAATTACGGACTTAAATCGACCTCGCGGATTAGTTTTTGACGAAGTTTATTATGTGGATGGCGCGAGAGATTTTTTGAAATATGGCGTTGAAATGAATGGAGTCAAACCGGAATTTATCGTCCATCCGCCGATTGGGAAATGGTTAATTGCAATCGGGATAAAACTATTTGGTGATAATGAATTCGGTTGGCGAATTGCCGCCGCAGTTGCCGGAACTCTTTGCATTTATTTAATCGGTCGTATCGCGCTTCGCATTTTTGGAGATCCAATTTGGGCAACCGTTGCATCGCTTCTTGCATTCTTGGATGGCTTTGCTTTGGTTATGTCACGTACTGCTTTGCTCGATATTTTTTTAACGACTTTCATTTTACTTTCCATAAACGCTTGGCTCAAAGGAAATTATCTAGAATTAAGTATTTGGCTTGGTTTAGCTATATCTACTAAGTGGAATGCTGTTTTCTATTTAATTGCGATTTTAACTTTAGAATTTATTATGAATCGGAATTTAATCCGAGTAATAAAAGTTAAATTACTAGCATTGGCTATTTATCCCGCAACCTGGATAGGTTGGTTTTTATCAAATGACGGCTGGGGCCGAAATTATTCGAAAAATCCAATCGTCAGCTTCATTCACTACCACTTAGAGATCCTGAATTTTCATACGGGATTAACTGAAAAACATTCTTATCAGGCAAATCCATTCGGTTGGCTACTGATGAGGCGCCCGACATCGTTTTTTTATGATTCACCTAACGGTCGTTCCCAAGAAGTCTTGGCTTTAGGAACCCCACTTCTTTGGTGGCTAGGATCAATTGCAGTCCTTTATCTAATTTATCGCTTTATTAAAAAGTTTGAGTTGGATTCAACAATTATTTTAATTGGAATTGCTGCGGGATATTTGCCATGGTTTTTTTACCAAAAGCGAACAATCTTTACCTTTTATGCAATAGTTTTTGAGCCCTTTTTGATCCTGGCCATTACTTACTTAGCAAAAACACTTTATGAGCGAA
>JBEGQQ010000042.1:0-4023 GCA_041180925.1 Actinomycetota bacterium | reverse complement strand
ATTTCGATGGTGGATTTAACAACTTTGGAAGGCGCCGATACGCCAGGAAAAGTTCGGGCGCTTTGTAACAAAGCGGTTCGCCCCGATCCAACCGATCCAACTGTTCCTTCAGTTGGCGCCGTTTGTGTTTACAACGATATGGTTCAAATCGCCCGAACTCATTTAGATGAGATTGGTGGCAAACATGTTCCAGTTGCGGCAGTTTCTACCGCCTTTCCTTCTGGTCGGGCATCGATGGAGGTAAAAATTCAAGATACCCAAGATGCAATTGATGCTGGGGCGCAGGAAATTGATATGGTGATTGATCGCGGTGCATTCTTATCAGGGAAATATGGTTTAGTTTTTGATGAAATTGTAAAGATCAAAGAAATTTGTAGCGACAAAGCTCATCTGAAAGTCATTTTTGAAACTGGCGAATTGGTTACCTATGACAATGTTCGTAAGGTTTCATATTTAGCAATGCTGGCCGGCGCAGATTTCATAAAAACTTCAACTGGCAAAGTTGCACCCGCCGCAACTCCACCGGTGGTGTTAGTTATGCTCGAAGCCGTTCGCGACTTTTATGCAATGACCAACCAGAAAATTGGCGTTAAACCGGCTGGTGGAATCCGAAATACCAAAGATGCGATCAAACAATTGGTCCTAGTAAACGAAACTGCTGGTCCGGATTGGCTAACGCCAAAATTATTTCGGATTGGCGCCAGCGCATTATTGAATGATTTATTGATGCAGCGCATGAAATTGACCACTGGCTACTACGCTAGCCCTAACTACGTAACAATTGATTAGAGGTGGCGCCATGACTTTTGAATATTCGCCGGCTCCTGAATCAAAATCTATTGTAAAAATTGCGCCGCAATATGGTCACTTCATAAATGGCGATTTCGTAAAAGGGAAGAACCACTTCCCTACGATTAATCCTGCAACTGAAGAGGTCCTAAGTCAGATTTCGTTAGGTGGTAAATCAGAATTAGATAAAGCCGTAACTGCGGCCACTAAAGCATTTTCAAAGTGGTCGAAATTAACCGGTGCCGAGCGCGGTAAATACTTATATCGAATTGCCAGAATTTTGCAGGAGCGAGCTCGCGAGTTTGCAGTATTAGAATCCTTAGATAATGGAAAACCAATCCGGGAAACTAGAGATATCGATATCCCGTTAGTCGCGGCGCACTTTTTCTATCACGCAGGTTGGGCAGATAAATTAGATTTCGCAGGTTTGGGCAATTCACCAAAACCATATGGCGTTGCGGGCCAAATCATTCCGTGGAATTTTCCGCTTTTAATGTTGGCTTGGAAAGTGGCGCCGGCGCTTGCCACCGGAAATACCGTAGTTTTAAAACCAGCCGAATCTACTTCGCTCACCGCGCTTTTGTTTGCGGAAGTTTGCCAACAAGCTGATCTACCGGCGGGCGTTGTAAATATTGTCACTGGCGATGGTTCAACTGGTGCCGCGTTGGTAAATCATCCAGGAATAAATAAAATTGCATTCACTGGTTCAACTGAGGTGGGTAAGAAAATTGCTCGAGCCATCGCTGGCACAAATAAAAAAGCGACGTTAGAGCTTGGTGGCAAAGGTGCAAATATCGTTTTTGAAGATGCACCAATTGATGAAACTGTTGAAGGAATTATCGCCGGAATCTATTTCAATCAAGGACATGTCTGTTGCGCCGGCTCTCGGTTATTACTCCAAGAAAATATAGCCGATGAACTTTTAGTGAAATTAAAAAAGCGAATTGAAAAAATTCGAGTTGGCGACCCGTTAGATAAGAACACTGATCTCGGTGCAATTAACTCCAAAGAACAATTAAATAAAATTAAGGAGCTTGCAAAAGCTGGCGAAGCTGAAGGTGCCGAGCGATGGAGTCCAAAGTGTGATTTGCCATCAAAAGGTTTCTGGTATCCCCCAACCATCTTTACCGACGTGACTCAGGCACATCGCATTGCCCGCGAAGAGATTTTCGGACCAGTGCTCTCGGTACTCACATTCCGCACGCCACAAGAGGCAATTGAAAAAGCGAATAACACTCCTTACGGCTTATCTACAGGCATTTGGACTGAAAAAGGTTCACGAATTCTTTGGGCGGCGCAACAACTCAAAGCTGGCGTAATTTGGGCAAATACCTTTAACAAATTTGATCCGGCTTCACCTTTTGGTGGCTATAAAGAATCTGGTTGGGGCCGCGAAGGTGGTCGCCATGGTTTGGCGGCATACTTGAAGGAGAACAACTAATGCGAATTGATGTTAAAAAAACTTATAAGTTGTATATAAATGGCGCTTTTCCACGTAGTGAATCAGGTCGAGTTTTTGAAATCAAAAATAATAAAGGCGAATTTATTGCAAATCCATGTCTCGCTTCTAGAAAAGATTTGCGCGATGCAGTTGTTGCAGCTCGTGCAGCACAAGTTGGCTGGGCCAAATCAACTGCTTATCTTCGTGGCCAAATTCTTTACCGGATTGCCGAGATGGCAGAAGGCCGAAAAGATCAATTAATTGCAGAAGTTAGCGCTGGTGAAAAAGTAACTAAAGCAGCTGCAACTAAATTAGTTGAAGCTGCGATTGATCGGTGGGTTTGGTATGCCGGTTGGTCAGACAAGTTGTCATCTATTTTCGGTGCCACAAATCAAGTTTCTGGCCCTTATTACAACTTCACTATTCCAGAACCACAAGGAGTGGTAGCCGTAACGGCAGATTCACTTCTCTCCTTTGTGGAATCAGTCGGCGCCGCAGTTTGTGGCGGCAACACAGTCATTGCGCTGGTAACTGGTGGCGCATCAATTCCAGTTATGACCTTTGCCGAAGTTATTGCTACAAGTGATGTTCCAAATGGTGTGATGAATGTTTTGACCGGGTCCCTTGATGAATTAGCACCTTGGGCGGCATCACACATGGATATTGATGGACTAGATATCACGGCAATAAATGCCAAAAAGCGCAGTGAATTGATTGCGGCCGGCGCAGAGAATTTAAAACGGATTCACGCCTTTGATAAAGGTGTAACACCAACTCGAATTATTTCTTTTATGGAGGCCAAAACTGTTTGGCATCCAATCGGTGTTTAATTATTCCGCTGAAATTTTTGCGTAACCTGGCTTAATTACTTTTTCAATAATTTCCGAGCGCTCTGATTCAGGGATAAAGGCGCTATTCATGGCATTTATCGTCACCTTTTCAAGTTTTTTAAAGTCCCAACCGAAATTATCTACAACTATGCCAACTTCTTTGGAAGCAGAAGTTCCACTCATTAATCGATTGTCGGTATTAATTGTCACCGTAAAGCCCAGTTTTTCTAACTTATCGATAGGGTGACCAGCCAGTGATTCGGTCGCACCGGTTTGAACATTTGAGGATGGGCACAATTCAAGGGCAATTTTCTTCTCTTTAATATTTGCGGCAATCGGGCCAATTTTTCCAGTTGCCAGATCAATATCTTCAACAATTCTTACGCCATGACCGATTCGCTCGGCGCCACAAATTTCAACCGCCGCTTTAATTGAATCAATACCAGCTGCTTCGCCGGCATGAATTGTGAAATGGCAATTGTTTTTTTGTAAATACTTAAAAGTTTCTAATTGATTAGTTGGCGGGAATCCAGCTTCTGGTCCAGCAATATCAAAACCAACCACCCCTTGGCCTTTGTATTTCGGAACCAATTCGGCGCTTGCTTGGCTGTGGATGTCATGTCGCATGCCACAAATCAAATATTCGACGCGAATTTTAAAACCTTCATTTTCCGCATCCGCTTCACCTAATCGAAAACCTTCAACTGTTGCTTTTACAACTTCATCAAGCGACAATCCATTTTCTAATAATCGTTCTGGAGCGCCGCGAACTTCGGCGTAAACAACACCATCTCGGGCGAGATCAAGGGCGCATTCTCGTGAAACGCGGACGATGTCCTCGCGTCGTTGCATCACTGCCACAGTGTGAGTAAACGCTTCTAAATATCGAACTAAATTTCCGCTATTACAATTTTCGGCAACCCAATCGCCAAGTTCTTTAGCATTGTAGGTCGGCAAATCTTT
>JBEGQQ010000041.1:0-2941 GCA_041180925.1 Actinomycetota bacterium | reverse complement strand
GCATATCAACAATTGGCGCATTTGCGATCGTAACCTTGGTTCGAGATTCAGGTGGCGAAATTACTGACTTAAATCGTTGGGCTGGTTTAGCCAAAAGATCACCACTCATTGCTGGAGTTTTTGCGCTCTTCTTGCTGACCTTTGCTGGGATTCCATTAACTGCCGGCTTTATTGCCAAGTTCTCAATTTTCTCGGCTGCCTTTGAAAATGGTGGCACTTGGTTAGTTCTAGTTGGCGTGATGTCTAGCGCGATTGCGGCATTTTTCTACATTCGAGTGATCGTTCTAATGTTCTTTAGAGAACCGGCAGATGATTCAACTTCCGTAATCATTCCATCAATCTTTACTCAAATAACAATCGCAATATCGGCAGCTTTGACAATTCTGATTGGCGTATTCCCGCAGCCGCTACTTAATTTAATTAATAATCTAGCTCTACTCGTGCGCTAATGGCTCGATTCGGCTTCCCCAGCATCGCCTCTGACCTGGAAAATTTAATTTCCCAGGGTTTGGTCGATGTTGAAAAAATCTTAACGCAACGAATTGAAGGAAAATATTTATTTGCAAATGAAACTTCACGACATTTAATAGACGCTGGCGGTAAAAGATTTCGACCGATGCTGGTATTGCTTGGTTCATATTTAGGTAAAGGACCAAACGAGAATGTAATTAAAGCTGCTGCTGTTTGCGAATTAACACATTTAGCGACGCTTTACCACGATGATGTTATGGACGAAGCGGAGCTTCGGCGCGGGGTACCAAGTGCAAATAGTCGCTGGGGAAATTCGGTTGCAATCCTTACTGGTGATTATTTGTTTGCCAAGATGTCACAACTTTTAGCCGAACTAGGACCTGATGCTGTTAAGTTGCAAGCAGATACTTTCGAGCGATTAGTAATTGGTCAGATTATGGAAACCAAAGGGCCGGGACCAAGTGATGACCACCTTGATTACTACTTAAAAGTTGTTTCCGAAAAAACGGGATCGCTAATTGCAACCAGCCTCCATTTTGGTGCGCTGATGGCTGGGGTCGATTCAAAAACAATTCAAGTGGTATCTGAATTTGGTGAAAAAATCGGCGTTGCTTTTCAACTTGCGGATGATGTAATTGATATTGCTAGCCCATCGCATCTATCTGGCAAAACACCAGGAACTGATTTGCGCGAGGGAATTCCGACTTTAGTTACATTAAATGTAATTGCAATGAATCGGCCAGAAGATCGGGCGCTAATTGAAACACTTCGTGGGCCAATTAAATCTGACGCAAAAGTTGAAAAAGTGTTAGCCGAACTTCGGGAACATCCAGCGCTTGAAGTTTCCCGTAAACAGTTGAAGCAATTAGCTAAAGAAGCCCGAGATATTTTGGGTGGCTTACCTATTTCACCAATTAGCGCAGCGTTTTATTCATTATGCGATTCAATTATTGACCGCGTTGCTTGATTTAAATAAATCAAACGCCAACGAAATCAGTGCAATCCAGATGATAAAAAACCCAATCCATCTAGCTGCGGGCATTGATTCGTGAAATACCCAGACACCACAAGCGAATTGCAAAGTTGGTGTGATGTATTGCAGTAAGCCCATTGTTGAATAAGGAAGTCGATTTGCCGCGCCATTGAAAAGTAAAAGTGGAATTGCGGTGATGACGCCAGATGCAGCTAACAAGATACTCAAATTAACGCTTTGGCCAAACTGCCCATCAATCGAAGTTAGATACCAAAAATATGGGCCAACAGTTACTAAAGTTTCTAACCCCAATCCAGGTAGCGCACCGAGCCCCAAATTCTTCTTCAAGAATCCATATGTGCCCCATGAAGTTGCTAGCGCAAAAGCAATCCACGGAAATCGGCCATAATCAATCGTTAAAACCAGCACACCAATTGAAGCAATTGCGACGGCTACCCATTGAAGTTTACGCATCCGCTCTCTAAGCAGAAAAATACCAAGTGCAATATTAATTAAGGGATTTATGTAATAGCCAAGCGCAGCTTCAGTAACATGATCATGATTAACTGCCCAGATATAAACCAACCAATTTATTGAAATCATGATTGAAGCGGCAATCAGCGTTACTAGATTTCGGACATTTCTTACAAGTCGGAAAGTTTGAATGAGTTGTTTGCTAAGTGCCAGGACTACCACACAGAAAATTGCAGTCCAAACCGAACGGTGCGCCACAATTTCCAGTGAGGTGGCTGGTTTAAGTAGCGGCCAATAAAGTGGAAAAAGCCCCCAAATTATGTAGGCGGCAAAGCCATAAGTTAAGCCGATTTTATTGTTATTCAATTATCTGTAATTGGTAAATTGAACTGCGAAGTCCCATTTACCGCCTTTCACAAGTGCAATTGCAGTCTGTAAATCATCGCGTGATTTGCTAGATACTCTTAATTCATCGCCTTGAATTTGAGTCTTAAGGGATTTTGGCCCTTCATCTTTTAAAAACTTGGCAATTTTCTTGGCATTTTCGGTTGAGATTCCCTCTTTTAATGGCGCGGCAATTTTATAAATTTTTCCGCTTAACTGAGGTTCGCTAGGGTCAAGATGTTTAAGTGAGACGCCACGTTTAACGAGTTTATCTTTTAAAACATCCAGCGCAGCTTTTGCGCGCTCTTCGGTATCAGCTTCAATCGCAATTTTCTCGCCAGATAATTCAATTTTTGCACCAGTGTTTTTAAAGTCAAAGCGGGTATCAATTTCGCGAACTGCTTGGTTAACCGCATTATCTAATTCCATGCGATCAATCTTTGAGACGATATCGAAACTGCTGTCGGCCATCTATTTTCCTCGCTTAAATCATTTCAATTTTTAAACTCAAGAGGTCTAAGGTATCCTTCGGATTCCAAAACTTCATAATCTAGGTAGATTGCCCGAGTGGCCAATGGGAGCGGACTGTAAATCCGCCGGCTGATGCCTTCAGTGGTTCAAATCCACTATCTACCACCA
>JBEGQQ010000040.1:0-12844 GCA_041180925.1 Actinomycetota bacterium | reverse complement strand
CTGATTCCAATCTCAAATCCAGATCGAGTATTGTTCCAGCTGGAACTTCGATTACATCAATTCCGATAGGTTTATCTAACGGAAAGTGGAGTAAGTACTCCTTCATCTCACCAGCCCGGCGTGGCAGCTCGTGGGTATTAAATTTAAAGACGCTCTGGGCCATTAATTAATTCCTTAATTAATCTTTGAGCTGAGAGAGCACATCCTTGTCTTGTGCTCCAGCGAGACGTTCGCGACCGCGAGCAACTGCATCTTGAGTCTTGTTTAAAATAACTTCGAGGGTTGCCAATCTCGAATCTATGTAATGCTCGATTTCATCTCGTTGCAAATTGGCCTCATCGCGAGCTTCCTCGATTAAGCGCGCTGCTTCTTCTCGGGCTGTTTTCATAATTGCGGTTTGCTCCACCATTTGCGCAACTTCTTCGCGAGCGATTGAAATCAGTTGTTCAGCGCTTGCGCGGCCTTCTTCGATTATTTGATCCTTCTCTTGCAAAATCTTTTCGGCTTGGGTAATCGTTTTTGGCAATGATTTTTTAAGCGCATCTAATACTGCTGCCATCTCGCCACGATGAATTACCGCTGAAGCCGATAGTGGCACACCGCGCGCCTCTTCGATCATCTTTATGGCGGTTTCTAATTTCTCAATTGCATCCATATTTATTTCCTCGCTACTCGTTTCGCAAGTTCAGACTTAACGTTTGGTGGAACCATCGTAGAGATGTCTCCGCCGTAATGGGCCAATTCTTTCACGATAGATGAGGATAAGAAGGAATGTGCTGGCGCTGTCGCCATAAACATCGTTTCGATCCCGGCGGTTTGATAATTAATCTGCGCCATTTGGAGCTCGTAGTCGAAATCGGTCACCGCGCGAAGACCCTTTACAATCGTTTGCGCATTATTCTGTTTGCAATAGTCACCCAACAATCCAGTCCATGAAGCCACGGTTACATTTTTCAAATTTTTTGTGGTCTCTTGAATCATAGTCATTCGTTCTTCGACAGAAAAAAGTGAATCTTTAACTCGATTAACCATTACGGCGACAATTACTTCATCAAATCGATTACTGGCTCGCTCGATGATGTCTAAATGTCCATAAGTTATTGGATCAAACGACCCCGGACAGACGGCGCGATGCATGAATCAAGATTACAGGGCAAAAGTGGCGAAGTAAAAAGTAGCGGTTCCATATTCGCGTATTCGTGAAGATGTAGGCGGTGTTGGCCAATTGAATTGAACACCTTTTGTCGGGCGTTCGGCCACAACTAACGCTCCCGAATTTAAATATTTGTTCTGAATTAACAAATTTAGGATTGTTTCAACTTCAGCATTTTCCGTTTCATATGGCGGGTCTAGAAAAATAACATCAAATTTAGTATTCGTAGATTGGCTTAAAAATTTTTCCACCGAGGAAGAGATTAATTGAAATTTTCCTTGTGGGTTTGCTCTTTTTACTAATTCATAATTCTTATTTATTGTTTCGCAAGCGGAATTATCTGTTTCGACCGCGACCACCGAGCTAAACCCTCGAGAAAGCGCTTCAAGTCCGACCGCACCGCTACCTGCATAAAGATCCAAAAAATTTTGTCCGGAAAAGTCACCAAATTCAGATTGAATTGAGGAAAAGAGCGCTTCGCGAGCTCGATCTGAAGTTGGTCTAGTTGAATTTGCAACTGATACCAAATTTCTACCTTTGGCTACTCCGGCAATTATTCTCAATTTAAGCCTTTTCTAAATATTCTAATTCTTGCTCTGCTGATAGCAACGCAAGTTCCGATTCTAAAATAGAAGATATTTGCTTTGAATCAATTAGTTTTGTGGCCGCTTCGCGGGCTTTTAAAATCAAATCTTCGTCGCGTAAAACTCTTAATAATCGAAGTTGAGATCTGGTTCCGGACTGAGCCACCCCAAGCACGTCACCTTCCCTGCGCTGATCTAAATCAATTCGCGCCAATTCAAAGCCATCTAAAGTTTTTGCAACTGCGGCCAATCGTTCCATCGCCAAACTATCGGCAGGCGCCTTTGTAACCAATAAACAAAGTCCTGGTGCTTCGCCTCTACCGATTCGACCGCGCAATTGATGGAGCTGGGAAATTCCAAATCGATCTGCATCCATGATTACCATTACGGTTGCATTAGGAACATCTACGCCAACTTCAATCACGGTAGTTGCTACTAACACATCAATTTCACCGCTAGAAAACGCTTTCATTGTTGCCTCTTTTATTTCTGAACTTAGCCGACCATGAAGTTCAGCTACTCGCAAACCCTTAAGTGGGCCGGTTGCCAACTCTGGTGCTAATTCAGTTACCGAAATTTGATCTTTGGTTTCAAGGCCAAAAAGAAAATCTAGATCAGCATCTTCTGATGTACCGGCAGCAATTCGAGGTGCCACTACATAAGCCTGGTGCCCCTGTTCGACTTCTTCTTTAATTCGATCCCATGCTCGCGTTACAAATGCTGGTTGTGTTACCGCATTTACTAAATGTGTAGTGATTGGCTGCCGACCCAATGGAAGTTCACGAAGGGTTGAAATATCTAAATCTCCAAATACCGTCATCGCAACGGTTCTTGGAATTGGAGTTGCGGTCATAACCAATAGATGTGGTGGCGTAACCGCTTTTCCTCGGAGCGCATCTCGTTGTTCTACTCCGAATCGATGTTGCTCGTCTACAACAATTAAACCTAAGTCTTTAAAATCAACATCTTTGCCAAGGAGGGCATGAGTTCCGATTGCGATGCCGGCGCTCCCGCTAGCAATTTCAGCAAGAGCATTCCTGCGTTCGTTTGCACTTTGCGAGCCAGTAAGTAAAACAACTTTAGTTGCTAATTCAGATGCACCCAATGTGTTTGCCGACGCTAAATCTCCCAACAAATTATTTATTGTTGAATAATGCTGTTGTGCCAAAACTTCCGTTGGTGCAAGAAGAGCTGCTTGACCTCCGGCATCAATCACTGTCAACATGGCTCGTAGCGCAACGATAGTTTTTCCTGATCCAACTTCACCTTGAAGTAAGCGCTGCATGGGATGGCTCTTTGCCAAATCATCAGTTATTTCTTTACATACTTGAATCTGTCCACCGGTTAACTTAAATGGCAATGCGTTATCGAAGGCTGCCAAGATCCCATCGGGTTTTGCCAATCGAGAACTAGTTGAAATTTTCGCTAGTTCGGTTTTTCTTCTAAGGAGCGTCATTTGAAGTAGAAAGGCTTCATCAAAAGTTAGGCGTTTACGGGCCACTTCTGCCGATTCCAGATCAATTGGGTTATGCACTTGAACCAGCGCCTGATGAAGAGTTGGGAATTTTTCGCTCTTTTTTATTTCTTCTGGGAGGAAATCTTCAATTTCATCAAGCGAGGAAATTACTAAATTCATTGCTTTCGTTATTTTCCATGATGGTAACTTGGCAGTTGCAGGATAAACCGGAAGATATTTTCCGGCGTAATCAGAGATTGCTTGTTCTACGTCAGAACCGGTTGGAATCAATTGGTAATCCGGGTGAGCTAATTGTTTGGCATTTTTAAAAATGCCAACTTTTCCTGCGAATAACGCTTGAACACCCGGGTGTAATTCCTTCTCTCGCCATGCTTGATTGAAAAAAGTTAGGGCTAATTTCGAATTACCATCAGTAACAACAACCTCAAGGATGTTTCCCTTTCGACCAAATAGTCGCCGAGACTTTGCGCTGTGAACCTGCGCCAAAATAGTTACTTCATCGCCCTCTCGAAGTGAATCAATTTCGGTTAATTCGCCGCGAACTAAATATCGGCGCGGATAATGGCGGAGCAAATCACCTACGCTTTTTATACCTAAAGTCGCTTCAAATACCTTGGCTGAGCGGTCCCCAATAACGTCGCTCAATTTCGTAGTAAGGCTGGCCACTGGTTAATTCTCTACGAGTTGCTCGATTTTTTGCCGTACGCAACATTTGCGCCTAAAAGAGTTCCCTTTTCTGCGTAATTTCTCCTCTGAATAACTTTCAGGTAAAGTTCGCGTTTGTTCGAAAGTTTCATTCGACATCAGAAATAAAGGAGACTGCAGTGGCATCTGTTTGCGATATCTGCGGCAAAGGCCCGAGCTTTGGAAACAATGTTTCCCACTCGCAGGTAAAGACTCGTCGTCGTTGGAATCCAAATATCCAGCGCGTGCGCACACTTGTAAAAGGTGTAACTAAGCGCCAGAACGTTTGCACTTCCTGCCTAAAAGCTGGCAAAGTCGCGCGTTAATTTCTAATTTTTAAAATGCTCCCAGCCATTTTCGATGGCTGGGATTTTTTTTAACTTTATTCCACTTCCCTCTATTACGCTGCCTATTTTGAAATGTGGCAAATTCTTACCAGTGGCGAGAAAAGCGTGATCTTCGCCCCCACTCAAAATAAATTGCCAGACATTTTTACCTAATTTATCGGCTAAAGCATTTAACTCTGCAAAATCTTGATGTGCGGAAATCAATTCACCATCTATCTCAAGACAAACGCCGCTTGCCTCTGAAATTTGCTCGCCTTGAATCAATACCGAATCACTAACATCACAAAGTGAACTAGCCGCTTTTGCTAATTTAGAACCATTTTCATAATCAACGGATGGCGCTTTATGTTCAGAGATTGCAAATTTATCTAACTCATCATCGTCAATTGAATTCGTTAACAATTCCAATCCAGCCGCCGACCAACCAGTCAGATTTGATAAATAAATATCATCGCCGACTTGGGCGCCGCTTCGAGTAGTTGGCTGTTTGCATTCGCCAAATGCCGTAATGCTTATCACGAGTTGAGCGGCGCGACTTAAGTCGCCACCAATTACTTGCGCATCCAATAAGCGAGCTTCCTCGGCAATTCCGCGAGCAATATCAAGTATGAAATTTAAATCTTCTTTACCGGTCGCGCCTAAAGCTACAACCAAATATTTTGCAGTCCCGCCCATTGCAATTACATCTGCCAAATTTGCAGCAGCGCATTTCCTACCTATTTGGATTGGATTTGACCAATTTGATTTGAAATGAACACCCTCAACTGCCATGTCAGTTGTGATTACGACGGAATTTTCGGGACGAGCTACAACTGCGCCGTCATCACCAATTCCGACTAAAACATCCGAATTACCTTCGGCGAATATTTCCGCCAGGTTAACAATTACCTCGCGCTCGCTCCAACTCATGCGTGTAACTCTACTTGTAACCTTCTTGGCTGTTGCAACTTCGAATTAACTTAGATAACTTAACGCTATGTCAATTCAGGCTTACATTTTGATCCAAACCGAAGTTGGTAAAGCTTCTTCGGTAACAAAGGCAGTATCAGCAATTTCCGGCGTTACGTTAGCTGAAGGCGTAACTGGACCATACGATGTAATCATGCGCTGTGAGGCGCCGTCAATGGAAGATTTTGGTCGGGTTATTTTGTCTAAAGTTCAATCGGTACCAGGAATTACCAGAACGCTAACTTGCCCTGTTACCGGCAATTTTTAATTAACTCCGAAATAATTTCAGAATAAGAAACACCGCTTTGGTTCCATAATTTTGGAAAAACTGAAGTCGGCGTAAAGCCCGGCATAGTATTCAATTCATTAATTATTAATTCACCATCAGCGGTATAGAAAAAATCTACTCGGGCAAGTCCCTTGCAACCAAGTGAATCAAATGCAATTTGCGCCAACTCCTTTATTTTTTCGGATACTTCCGCTGGTAAATCTGCCGGAATTACTACCGTAGTTGCACCATCTAAATATTTTGCTTCGAAGTCATAAAATTCAAATTTTGGATCTATTTTGATTTCGCCTGGTACTGAGGCGCCTTTTGACTCCAAAACCGCAACTTCAATTTCGCGACCAACTATTGCCTTTTCCAGCAAAACTTTTGAATCAAATTTGAATGCATCCGTGACTGCTGCTTGAAGCTCTGTTGGTGAGTTAACTTTATGAGTTCCGCGACTTGAACCACCGCTGGCTGGTTTAACAAATAACGGGTAGCCCACACCCAAGTCACTGATTTCATCGCCAAGCTTTAACACGGCACCGCTTGCGACTTTGAGTCCGGCTTTTTTGAAAATATCTTTTGCAATCGATTTATCCATCGCATTTGCGCTGGCCTCGACCCCATTTCCAACGTATTTAATACCGATAGATTCAAAGTGCTTTTGAATTTCACCATCTTCTCCGTAAGCACCGTGAAGCACCGGAAATGCAATTTCGACATTTAATTTAGTCAGATCAGAACTAATTTCTGGTGCGTTTTCAGGTACCGATGGCAAAACTCCGTTTGAAATTTTAAATTCATGATCTAGTGGAAGTAGCACCCATTTTCGCGTTTTAGTTATACCGATTAAAACTGGTTCGTACTTACTTCGATCTATCGCAGATAAAACACCTGCAGCTGAAATGCAGGACACTTCATGTTCGCTACTTGGTCCACCGCAAATAATTGCGACTTTCATTTAGTAAAGCTCTCGGCCTTAACGCTAATCTCCATGAGTCTTTTAATTGCTTCTTTTGGTGAAATGGTTTCGTTCACAACGTCGGCAACGGCTTCCAATACGGGAACCTCTACGCCAACCCGATGGGCAATTTCTACCGCAGCACTAGAAGATGCGACACCTTCTGCTGTTTTTGCAACTAAGTCACGAGTTTGGCGCATCGATCCAGTACGGCCTAAAACTTCACCAAAAGTTCTGTTTCGAGAAAGCGGTGAGCCACAACTTGCAATCATGTCGCCCATACCTGCAAGTCCAAGGGCTGAAAGCGGATCGGCATGATGTGCAGCGCACAGACGAGCTAATTCGTTCGAGCCACGGGTCATTAACATCGCTTGAGTATTTTCACCTAAATCCATACCTACCGCCATGCCAACCGCAATTGCAACAATATTTTTAATCGCGCCAGCAAATTCACATCCAACAACGTCTGTTGAGGTATAAACCCGGTAATAATTAGTAGTAAATAAATCTTGAACTTGTGTTGCAAAATTTATGTCGGTACATGCAGCAACTGCTGCTGCTGGTTGCCGGAGTGCCAATTCACTCGCCAGATTTGGTCCCGTGATAAGTGCGATTTGGTTAAGTGGCAATCCCCACTCTTCCTGAATAACTTCAGTCATACGCTTTTGAGTTGTTAATTCAATTCCTTTTAAAGTACTAATTACCCGGGTCTCTGGTTTTACATATTGTTTCCAGTCGCGCAATTTTTCCCGAATATTTTGGGCGGGAATTGCCAGGACATATAAATCAGAAAAAGCAAATGCAGCCTTCTCATCCATTGTTGCCATTAACTTTGAATGCAACTGAACTTCCGGTAAATATTTGTAATTGGTGTGGAATTGATTTATCTCGGTCACCACTTCTTGGCGGCGACCCCAGATTAGGACTTCGTTTTCAGCATCAGATAAAACTTGTGCCAAAGTTGTGCCCCAAGCACCGGCGCCAAGAACTGAAATCCGACTCATGGCTTCCGATTTTTCTTGAAGTTACCCGTTCTTGGCAAATCAGACGCGTGTGGATCAAATATTTTTTCCGGAACAGGCTCACCACGTAACTGAGCCAGAATCGACGTTAGCTCTTTCATTGCATATGCCGTTGCTTCAACCATTGAATTATGGTCGTCGGTTTTGTTTTTCCACTTTGATAAATCAAGCGGTTTGCCCGCTTTAATTACAACTTTCGTCTTTGGAAATAGTTTCAATTTCCGTTGATAGCGACCGATTATTTTATGTGCGCCCCATTGAGCTACTGGAATTAGCGGCGCATCAGTTAATAAAGCCAGTCGAACTGCACCGGTTTTGGCTTGCATCGGCCAAAGTTGAGGATCGCGCGTGAGCGTTCCTTCTGGGTAAATTCCCAATGCTAAATTCTTTTCTAATAATTCTCGTGCAATTTCAAGTGCAGCTGCGGCGGAATCGCTCTCGCGATTCACCGGAATTTGCTCGGCTTTTCTGATTATCCAACCAACAAGCGGTAATCGAAATAATGAATCTTTCCCAAAAAATCTTACTGCGCGACCATTTTCATAGAAATAAAGTGAAGTAACTAGTGGATCGGCATAGGAGGTGTGATTCATATAAAATATCACTGCACCATCTCTTGGGATATTTTCTGTACCAAGCCAACTCCGTTTAGTGATTGCTTTTATTAGTGGAACTGCAGGAACAGCGCCAATTCGGTAACCAAGATTTGAGTCTGCTGGATGGCGCATGTGAGTATTTTAAGTTAAATAAAAAGAGCCACCCGATTTGGATGGCTCTTTTTATTATTTAATTACTTACGCTTTGCTTTCTTCGCCTTTTTCGCCTTCTTGGCTGGCTTAGCTTTCTTTGAAGCTTTTGCTTTCTTGGCTGGCTTAGCTTTCTTTGAAGCTTTAGCAACCTTTGCTGGTTTTGCAGACTCGACCGGCTTTGGTGCTGGTCCAAGTTTGCGATCACCAGAGATAACTTCTTTTAGCGCTTTCGCAGCTAGGAAGCGTGGCTTCTTGCTTGCTTTAATTTGAATTGTTTCGCCAGTAAATGGATTACGGCCCTTACGAGCTTTGCGATCTACTTTCTTAAACTTTCCAAAATCGTTAATTGTTACGTCTTCGCCCTTAGCCATGTTGCGTATGATTGAATCAAATACGACATCAACAGCATAAGCCGCTTCCTTCTTGCTTCCATTGAAATATGGCGCAAGGGAGGCGATGAATTGGCCTTTATTCATTTAATTCCCCTTAATTTTCAACGCGTTGATTCAGACAATTGTCTGAACTTGCGGTGAAACTTACGCATAAAAAGTGCGTTTTTTTACAAGTTGGGGTGCGTGTCGCGAAATTTATTTTTTTATCGTACTTTCAAAATTACTTGATTGGCAGCGTTTTTGGCTTAAAAATCGGCCGTTTTTCTTCAAATGATGCGATTTTGTCTACATGCTGAAGTGTCAAACCGATGTCATCCAACCCCTCCATAAGCCGCCAACGCGAATAATCGTCGATTTCGAAAGGTATTTCTTTGCCGTCATAGCTGACTTTTTTACCTGCTAAGTCAACGGTAATTTGCGTATCTGGCTTAGCTTCAATCGCACCCCAAAGAGCTTCTACCTCGGACTGGGTCAAAATCACTGTTAGTAGGCCGCCTTTTAATGAATTGCCTCGAAAAATATCGGCAAAACGGCTAGAAATTACAACTTTAAAACCAAAATTTTGTAGCGCCCAAACCGCATGTTCGCGCGATGATCCAGTTCCGAAATCAACGCCTGCAACCAAAATGGTGCCACTTTTATATTCATCTTTATTTAACACAAAATCAGGATCACTGCGCCAAGCGGCAAAAAGCCCATCTTCAAAACCAGAGCGAGTAACTCGTTTTAAATAAACGGCCGGAATGATCTGGTCTGTGTCTACATTGCTTCGACGTAATGGAACTGCAGTTCCGGTATGTGAAATGAATTTTTCCATTAGAGATCTGCCGGCGATGCCAGCGTTCCTTTCAGCGCAGTTGCAGCAGCAACCAAAGGACTTACCAAGTGGGTCCGCCCACCCTTTCCTTGGCGCCCTTCAAAATTTCGATTACTTGTCGAGGCGCTTCGCTCTCCGACTGCCAATTGATCTGGGTTCATTCCTAAACACATTGAGCAACCAGCGCTTCGCCATTCTGCGCCAGCTTCTAGAAAAACCTTGTCTAATCCTTCAGCTTCTGCCTGTAAGCGAACTTTGGCTGAACCCGGCACAACTAGCATCCGCAAAGTATTGGAAATTTTCTTTCCTTTAATAATTTCGGCAGCTTGGCGCAAATCTTCAATTCGTCCATTAGTGCACGAACCTAAAAACACCGTATCAATTGGAATTGATTTCATTGGTGTGCCCGACTTCAAACCCATGTATTCCAAAGCTCGCTCTGCAGCAGTGCGCGCTTCGCTATCTTTGAAATCAGATGGGCTTGGCACGCTGGCATTTAATGGAATTCCTTGACCTGGATTAGTTCCCCATGTGACAAATGGTGAAAGCTCGTCGGCGTTTAATTCAACAACCGCATCAAATTTCGCATCCTCATCTGTGTAAAGCGTTGACCAATATGCAACTGCTTCATCCCAATTTTCTGGTGCATTTGGCTTACCTTTAATGTAATCAAACGTGGTTTGATCAGGCGCGATTAATCCGGCACGAGCGCCAGCTTCAATCGACATATTGCAAATTGTCATTCGCGCTTCCATTGATAGCGCCTTGATTGCTGAGCCACGATATTCCAATACATATCCTTGGCCGCCACCGGTGCCGATTTTCGCAATAATCGCCAAAATAATATCTTTTGAGGTAACACCTGGCTTGAGTGAACCAGTTACATTGATTGCCATAGTTTTTGGTCGAACCAACGGAAGCGTTTGAGTTGCTAAAACATGTTCGACTTCGGAAGTTCCGATACCAAATGCGAGTGCACCGAATGCACCATGGGTGGAAGTGTGTGAATCTCCGCAAACAATTGTCATACCTGGTTGCGTTAGGCCTAACTGTGGTCCAACGACGTGAACAATTCCCTGTTCTACATCTCCGAGTGAGTGAATTCGAATCCCAAACTCTTTACAATTTTTGCGAAGAGTGTCTACTTGCAATTTAGATACTGGATCAGCAATTGGTTTATCGATATCTAACGTCGGTACATTGTGATCTTCAGTTGCGAGAGTTAAATCTGGGCGATGAACTTGGCGATTGGCTAACCGCAAACCATCAAATGCTTGCGGACTAGTTACTTCATGGATTAAGTGAAGATCGATGAAGAGTAAATCTGGTTCGCCATCGGCGCGACGAACCACATGTTCATCCCAAATCTTCTCTGCTAACGTCTTTCCCATTGCCACTCCACTTGCTGTTCAAATAATGAGATGTTAATCTCGCCTTATGGATAAGAAGGATAGCGGAGTCGGCGTATTAGATAAAGCCGTCGCAATCCTGGCCGCATTGGAATCTGGACCACATTCATTGGCTGAGCTAGTTGCGGTCACGGGCATCGCCCGACCAACTGCGCACCGGCTAGCGGTTGCGCTGGAACATCATCGATTAGTCGCCCGCGATTTATCAGGGCGCTTTATTTTAGGTAAGCGAAATGCGGAATTGGCATCTGCGGCTGGTGAAGATCGTTTACTTGCTGCCGCTGCACCAGCGCTAAATCAATTACGCGATGTGACTGGTGAAAGTGCGCAACTTTATAAGCGCCAAGGGGATCAGCGCGTATGTATCGCCGTTGCCGAAAGATTATCTGGTTTGCGCGATTCAGTTCCAGTTGGAATTGCATTAACGATGCAAGCTGGATCTGCGGCGCAAGTTTTATTAGCTTGGGAAGATTCCGAAAAAATTCATCGCGCTCTTTCAAAAGCGCGATTTACTGCGGCGCATTTATCTGCCGTGCGACGTCGTGGTTGGGCGCAATCTGTTGGCGAACGTGAAGCTGGCGTGGCCTCAGTTTCAGCTCCAGTGCGTGGACCAAATAACAAAGTAATTGCAGCAGTTGGTATTAGTGGTCCAATTGAACGCCTTGGTAGACAACCTGGTCGATTACATGCGGCAGCAGTTGTAGCAACTGCGGCAAAGCTAAGCGAATATTTGGCTAAAAAATAATCAAAAATAAAAAGTAGCCCCGAAGGGATTCGAACCCTCGTAGCTGGCTTGAGAAGCCAGAGTCCTAGGCCGCTAGACGACGGGGCCTCGCTGGGGTACCAGGACTCGAACCTAGACTTACTGAACCAGAATCAGCAGGGCTGCCAATTACCCCATACCCCAAAAGGCAGTTATTGCGACTGGGAAAGGATAGCGGTTAAGTAATTTAAAGCGTAATTGCTTGCTTAATCCGCGCAATTGAATCGCTCTTTCCGAGTAGCGCCATCGATTCAAATAGCGGTGGTGAAATATGGCTACCAGTGACTGCAATTCGAACTGCGCCAAATGCAATTCTCGGTTTTAAACCTAACTCTTCAATTAGGGCGGCGCGCAGCGCTCCCTCGATTCCGTCATGGCTCCAGTCATCAAGCGGTTCCAAAACTTCTAGCGATTTCTTAAGCACATCTTTTGCTTGCGCTTCTTGAACTTTTGAAATTGAATCGGCTGCAATTTTGAAATTTTCAACAAATAAGAAACTCAACATTTCTGGAATTTCGGCCAATTTAACGATTCGTTCCTGGATTATAGGCAGCGCCTTTTTTACCAATCCAATTTCGGATTCTGATCCCGAAATCGTTCCGGCCTGAATCAAAAATGGTAGGGCCTTTTCTAAAAACTGCTCAGGCGATAGTGCACGGATTTTGTCACCATTAATGGCCTCAAGTTTTTTCATATCAAACCGAGCTGGCGATGAGTGCACATCACTAACTTCAAATAGTTCGGTCAGCTCTTCCATGCTGATGTCTTCGCGGTCATTTCCAGGCGACCAGCCAAGTAAAGCCAAATAATTACAAATTGCTTCGGGTAAAAAGCCTTGTTTCCGGTACCAAGCGATTGAAACTTCACCATTTCGCTTCGAAAGTTTTACATTGTCGGTTCCCATCACAAATGGTAGGTGCGCAAAAACTGGGAAATCTTCCGCTTTTACGCCCATTGCTTGATAAACCCGAATTTGCCTTGGCGTGGAAGAGAGTAAATCTTCGCCCCGAAGTACATGGGTAACTTTCATCAAAACATCATCGACTGCAACTGCCAAGGTGTAAAGCGGCGAACCATCTGCCCTAACTAAAACAAAATCTGGAACAAATTTATGATCGAAGGTTACTTCGCCACGAATTTCATCTTTGAAAGTTGTGCTGCCATCTGGCATCCGCATTCGAATTACCGATTTACGACCAGCAGCTTTGTAGGCAGCAATTTTTTCATCAGGTAAATCTCGGCAAGTGCCACCGTAACCAGGGGCTTG
>JBEGQQ010000039.1:0-3746 GCA_041180925.1 Actinomycetota bacterium | reverse complement strand
ATAAATAACGGAATAGGCATATTCCAAAAATGATTCTGACATTTCAGAAGAAACATCAATATCAACGATCTTGCCTGGAAATTCTCCTGGCTTTGGACCTTTATTTTTGCCAGAGTCCTTCGCGGTTTTCTTTGTGCTCTTCGCTGCCATAGGGTCTGATTCTGCCTGCACTATTAGCGAAATGGGATGATTGGCGCGTGCGTTTACATGAGATCACCCCAGCAATTTTTGGTGGGCTTGGTCTCAGTGGCCTACCAACAACTTTGGGGCCATCACCTATGGGGCGCGAAGTACTTTTTCTAATTGATGGTTTTGGCATTGAAACTATTGAAAAGTATGGATCAGTGGCGCCAAATTTAGCGGCCGCTACTTTTAAAAATTCAATTGAAACTACATTTCCAACTACTACATCAACTTCACTCGCTTCATTATTGACTGGAGCCCAACCAAACGAACACGGCATGCTCGGATATACCGTTCGAATTCCATATAGCGATGGTCGAATCCTTAATGCTTTGAAATGGGACGAGCGCGTTGATCCGGTTATTTGGCAACCTAAGAAAACTTTTTTCGAATTTGGCGCCGAAAAAGGGGTCCAAGTAACGCACGTTGCGGCGAAGCGTTACGAAGATAGCGGCTTTACTCGCGCGGTATTTCGTGGCGCAAATTATCGCGGGGCAAATATCACGCCAGATTTGGTAACCGAAACGGTAAATGCTTTAGCTAAAACTCCTAGTTTTGTTTATCTCTATGTAAATGATTTAGATGTAGCGGGACATGTTGCCGGTGTTGGATCGGATAACTGGCTAGCTGCGTTGCGCTCTATCGATGATTTATTGGGCCAATTAAAGGAAAAATTGCCAACCGGAACTCGAGTTTGGATAACTGGCGATCACGGCATGATCAATGCCCAAGAAAAAATCGTGATTGGACGAGACAATTTATTGGCAACCGAATTAGAAACCATCGCTGGCGAACCTAGATTTCGCCATCTATATTTAAAGCGGCCAGAAGTGGCCAAAGATGTAGCCTCACTTTGGGAGAGCGAACTTGGAAATCGCGTATCAGTTTTTACTCGGAGTGAAATCATTGATGAAGCGATATTTGGTAGTCCGATGCCGGAAAGTTTTGCCGAACGAATTGGTGACTTAGTTGTAATCGTTAATGATTATTCAATTTTGATTGACCCCGACCGCGAAAAACTTGAAAGCGCAATGGTCGGTCACCATGGGGCACTAACTGATCTAGAAAAGAAAGTTCCGCTACTACTCGTCTGACTTTTTACCGAACATAATTTCATCCCATGATGGAATCGATGCTCGTTTGGTCACGCCATCGCTGGCGTCTTCCACTTCTTTGATAACTTGTAACCGAGGAGTCGGGGCTGAGCTAATTTCAATAACAGGTTGTGTTGGAGTCGATGCGACCAAGCCATGAGTAATTGCGTTACTGGCAGGTTGCTCGAATTTTTTATCTTTATTTCCAAGTAACCAATCTGCCGCATCATCTTGACCAACCAAAGTTCTGCGACCTTGATCAAAAATCCATTCGGCGCTGCCATGGCCATCACGATTTGGATAATTTAACGAAATTACCCAAGTGCCATCTTCGCGGCGATGGGTATTCCATTCCAACGAATCAACCGAAACATTGCTGGTTGCTAATTTGGTAACAACTACATCGAGAAAAGTTACTGGTTCGCGACCGCTATCTTTTTTGATAACAACTTTATGGGCTAAATCAATTATGTAAGCACGCTCTTGCAAAATCGGTCCGGCAAAACGTTCGACTTTGTCAATTGGCCAATTAGCTTCAGCTGCGACTAATTCAAAAGATTGGCCGGCGCGAAGTTTTGCTTGTACTTCCTTAACGCTGATTCCTTCATGTTCTTCAACTCGTACTGCTGCAAGGCGAGGTTGATTAACTTGGGAGCGCAAATGATCGCTAATGCGAAGAGTGAATTCTTGATCGTTTGCATCAACCAGTAATAGATGTGTGCCATCCTCACTGCGACCAGTAATTCTTAATTCACTCACGGGACGAGCCTACTTGGCGAAGTCTTTAGCCCCTTGGATTTCGCGTAGAGTTCTACTTATGACGTCGGCTAAATCAGCGGAATTGCTAGAACTTTTAGACATCGCGACCAAGATTGCCAAGAAAGCTGGCGATTTACTTTTAGATCGACCAGCGACCTTGACTACCGATACCAAAACTTCAGACATAGACATTGTGACTCACATGGATAAGTTGAGCGAAAAATTAATTGTTTCTGAAATTCAAAAAACCCGGCCCGATGATGGAATCGTTGGCGAAGAGGGCGCCGACCACCCTTCAAAGAGTGGCTATGTCTGGCATATCGATCCAATTGATGGAACCGTAAATTATGTTTACTCCCTTCCAGGTTGGAATGTCAGTATCGGAATCGAAGATAGCGATGGGCCATGCGTTGGTGTGGTCTATTCACCAACTACTAATTCACTATGGACTGGCGCGCGTGGCCAGGGCTCGTTTTTAAATGGCAAGCGGTGCAAAGTAAATGATCCAGTTGAATTAGATCGGGCTTTGATTTCAACTGGCTTTCCATATGTGCTTGAAGACCGAAAATTTCAAATCAAAATACTTTCTACTTTATTGATGCAGATTCGAGATTTGCGCCGAACTGGTGGCGCGGCAATTGATATCTGCAATGTGGCAAGTGGCG
This sequence comes from Actinomycetota bacterium, assembly GCA_041180925.1. GTDB lineage: Bacteria > Actinomycetota > Actinomycetes > Nanopelagicales > Nanopelagicaceae > ZLKRG08. Next base: position 1,045 of record JBEGQQ010000039.1, on the reverse strand, counting down.
GAAATGATGGCTATTACGAACAAAGATTAAAAAGTTGGGATCGAACTGCGGCATTTGTAATCGCAAGTGAAGCAGGTGCAATTGTGAGTTATGACCCGGAACGAGATCTGACATTGGCGGCAGGGCCGAGCCTTTACCCTAAGCTCAAAGCCGTGGCCCATGAGGTCTTAGATTCACTTTAAGGGGCGATTTGGGCGCAATGCGAGCCTGTGGCAAGATTAGCCCTCGCGCAAAGCGCTGATATTTTTAAGGGGCTCACTAATGAACGTTTTAGATGCGGTAGACGCTGCGTCGTTACGCAAGGACATTCCACAATTTCGTTCTGGCGATGAATTGAAAATTCACGTTCGCGTTATCGAAGGTAACAAGAGCCGTCTTCAGGTTTTCCAAGGTTTAGTTATTCGCCGCCAAGGTTCTGGCGTTCGCGAAACTTTCACAATTCGCAAAGTTTCATATGGCGTTGGTGTCGAACGTACCTTTCCAGTTCACACTCCAGTCATCGAAAAAATTGAATTAATCAAGAAGGGCGACGTTCGTCGCGCCAAGCTTTACTACCTACGCAATCTTCGTGGCAAGGCTTCAAAGATTAAAGAAAAGCGCGATGGCATCGAAGGTTATGGTGATGGAATTCTTTCTACACCAGTCGCTGAGGTCGCTGAGGTCGCTGAGGTCGCTGAGGTCGCTGAGGTCGCTGAAGTTGTTGAAGCACCTAAGGTTGAAAAAGTTGAAGCCGTAGAACCAGCGGCAGTGGAAACTGAAACTCCAGCGGCAGTGGAAACTGAAACTCCAGTTGCTGAAGAAAAACCAGCCGAGTAATTTAAGTGTTTAAAAAGGGTTCGCTGTTACGCGAACTTCCTGCGCTGCTGGTTGTCGCAGTTCTAGTTTCACTCGTAATCAAAACCTTCTTTGTTCAATTCTTCTTTATTCCATCAGGATCTATGGAAAATACTCTGCAAATCCAAGATCGAGTTGCAGTAAACCGAATCCCATTTCTCCGAGACATAAATCGGGGCGATATTGTGGTTTTCCATGATCCGGCGAATTG
>JBEGQQ010000038.1:0-2939 GCA_041180925.1 Actinomycetota bacterium | reverse complement strand
TGCTATTTAGTTGTGTTTTTCTTGGAAGAAGCTTCTCCCCAAGAAACCTATTTATTTGCCGGCTAACTCCTCGGCTTGTTTAATCAGTGCCGCGGCATCTTTAATCGCCTGCTTTGGAATCGCTTGCACAATTTTGCAACCGTCGAAGCGATCGACATCGCGAATTCCGACATCGTTTGCAAAAATAACAACATCAGCGCTTTTAACGACATCAACTGGCGTTGGCTTATATCCGCCGGCACCTTGAGTTTCCACAATCATTTCGTGGCCAGCTGCTTTACCAGCGCGTTCAAGCGCTTCGGCTGCCATATAAGTGTGTGCAATACCAGTTGCACATGAAGTAACCGCAACAATCTTCATTGGTTTCCGCTTTCATTTAATAGTTTTACCAATGCGCTCGCATCGGTAGTTGTGTGCAAAGCTGAAGTGAAATCTGGATCCATTAATCGTCGGGCCAAACCAGACAAAATATCGATATGTTCATTGCCTGCTGAATCTGGCACCAAAATCATAAAAAGCACTTTTGCCGGACCTTCTGATTCATCAAAGATTACGCCAGATGTACCAGACTTAATGCGAGCAACGGCAACGGAAGATTTTGTCACGGCACTTGACCTGGCATGTGGAATTGCAACGCCATCCACTTGCGGCGTTCCCATTTCATCACGAGCTAAAACATCTTTGGTGATTTGCTCGATATCACTACCCCGCCCCGCAGCCACCACTTTGCTAGCTAATTGCCGAATCGCATCAGTTTTATCGGATGCACTAAATTCAAAATCTACGAGTTCGCTCGCAAAGACCGTCATTAGTGCACCTCCATCAATTTTCGATCATTATTAATATCTGTATTTTCGCGAACGCTAACTGCGGCAGCTTGCGCTTTTGTTGGAATCGCAGTTCCGGCCAACGGCACCGACGCGGCAGACCAGGCAATCGCATTTTTAAGCGCATGTGGCACGGCCCCACCGCCAAGATAAATCGCAAGCAAAATATCGCCAGCGCCAACTGGGGTGCCACTTGCCGCAGTTTCTGGTTCGCAATGAATTACTTCATCCTTGGTAACTAAAATTGCACCATCTACGCCAAGTGAACATAAAATTTGGCCGACGCCTCGGGCGATCACTTCGCGGCACGCAGTGATTACATCGTGAATATTGTTTAAATTTCGGCCAACTAGTTCGGCCAATTCATATTGATTTGGCTTGATCAAATCAGGCTTAACTTCTAACGCGCTTTTAAATTCGGGACCGCTGCCATCAATGGCAATTTTTGCTCCGCGATCTCGGGCAAATTGAGCCAGCTCCTTATAAGTATCCACTGGTGCGCCTGGATTTAATTTCCCAGCAAACACCACCCATTTGCCATCAATTTCAATCGCATCGAGTGATTCTTTTACATCATTAATTAATTTTTTCGTCAGGGTAATTCCAGGTTCGTTTAATTTGGTGACCGAGCCATCAGCTTCAACTATCGTGATGTTATTTCGAGTAATACCTTCGGCATGGATAATCGCGTGTGGAATGTGAAGCTCGTCGAACTTGGAATCAAACCAATGCGCGCCAAGTTCGCCGCAAACCAAAATCGCATATGTTTTAACGCCAAAAGCATCCAATGCCCGCGAAACGTTTACGCCTTTGCCGCCTGGGTCGACTGAAGTCAATTCAACTCGGTTAACCGAGCCAACTTTCAGCGCCTTCATCGAAATAGTTCGATCGATGCTGGGATTGAGCGTGACCGTAATAATCATCCGCTAATGGACCTCACAGGCCAATAATGCTGACATTTGTGCGTAAAGTCGCGTAATAAGAGGTATAAATCGGGCGAAATTACGCGAAAACAAACTTACTGCTTAGTAAGTCGCTTCCAATCAGACAGATAGCGCCAACCTGTCACATAAGTTAAAACCAGGGTGACGATCATCCAGAGCAACTTCGCATCGGCTAATGAATCTGGAAGTGGCAGCAAATACCAGCCGATTCCCAAATTCTGCATCAGGGTTTTTAATTTCCCGCCGCGATTTGCTGGAATCACACCATCTTTAATCACGACAAATCTAAATACCGTAATTCCAAGTTCGCGCACCAACAATAAAACTGTGATCCACCATGGCATTAAATTAAGTAGCGAAAGCGCGATTGATGTCGCACCGATTAAAAACTTATCCGCGATTGGGTCTAACAATTTCCCAAGCTCAGTAACTTGGTTTGTCGCCCGTGCTAACCGACCATCATAAACATCACTCACCGCGACGATAAATAAAATTAAATAAGCCCATAAGCGGTGTTGGGTGTCGTTAAATGTTATGAAATAGACTCCAACGGGCGTGGCTAGAATTCGCAAAATCGTGATTGCGTTTGGACTCACTTTGCCACCAAATCCGATCCCATCGAATCAATCACCGTAGCGCTAACCCATTCGCCATTTCGGTAATTACTATTCATGAACGCAACTGTGCCATCAACTTCTGGACCTTGATGTGCGGCGCGCCCTTCTTGTAGCTCTTCATCATCAATCAATACTAAAACCTGCTCACCGATTCGAGCTGCGGCGCGATTTGCTACTGCGCTTTCCGCCAATTGCGTCAATTTGGCAACGCGTTCGGCAATCACTTCGTCAGCTAATTTATTAGTGGCAGATGCCGCTTCGGTGCCATCTTCATCGGAATAACCAAATACTCCTACGGCATCTAATTTTGCTGCATCGACAAATTCCATAACCTGATTGAAATCTTCTTCAGTTTCACCCGGAAAACCGACGATAAAATTAGATCTAATTCCGGCTTGCGGCGATAGCGCGCGAACTTGGTTAATTAAGTGTAGAAACGAATCTTTATCGCCAAAGCGGCGCATTGAACGCAAAACTTTTGCTGATGCATGTTGAAATGAAATATCAAAATATGCTGCCACTTTTTCGTTTTCAACCATTGCTTGCAGCAG
>JBEGQQ010000037.1:0-3171 GCA_041180925.1 Actinomycetota bacterium | reverse complement strand
TATTTATTAATTGGTGAGAAAATTAAAAAACGCCATAGCGCATCGGGAATGTTAACTTGGGGTTTTATTGGTGCATCGGTTTTCTGGTTAATTACCGTTCCGATTTGGAGCTATCCAACTGAAATCTTTTCTAAAGAGATAGATGTTCAAGGACAGTTAAGTGGCGTGCTGGCACCCGGTTGGGTTTTAGTTTTATGGGTCGTTATTTTGGGAACAGTTCTGCCTTATATCTTTGTTGTCGAAGGGTTACGTCGAAGTTCAGCAACAGTTGCCGGCGCAATCAGTATGAGTGAAGCGGTAATTGCTGGCGCGATTGCCTGGATCTGGTTAAATGAAAGTTGGAATTTAATTCAATTAATTGGCGCGGCTTTTGTAATTACTGGAATCTTTTTAGCCGAGCGGAGTCGATCTACTCAAATTCCTTTGGTTGGGTAAAGTCCGAACCAGTTGTATGTAGCGGCATATCAACAAAGCGCGCAAAGTGAAGTTGCGCTGAAACGGTAATTGTTTTTGTCGGACCGTTACGGTGTTTAGCCACAATCAAATCTGCTTCGCCGGTACGGTTTTGGCTGTCATATAAATCTTCGCGGTGTAATAGAACTACCAAGTCGGCATCCTGTTCGATCGAACCAGATTCGCGCAGATCGGAGAGCATCGGCTTCTTATCCGATCGCTGTTCTGGGGAACGATTTAACTGTGAAATATCGATCACTGGAATATTGAGCTCTTTCGCCATCAACTTTAAGTGGCGAGAAAATTCGGAGACTTCTTGCTGGCGATTTTCGACGCGTTTGCCGCTCGTCATCAACTGGAGATAATCAATCACAATTAATTTCAAATCGTGGCGCTGTTTTAAACGACGAGCTTTTGCGCGAATTTCCATCATCGAAAGATTTGGGGAATCATCGATAAATAACGGCGCATCGCTAATTTCGCCCATTCGGCGAGCTAAGCGCGCCCATTCGTCATCTGTTAATTTGCCGGAGCGGATGCTGTTAAGCGCAACGCGCGCTTCGGCAGACAACATACGCATCGTAATTTCAGAGCGCGACATTTCAAGCGAGAAGATGACGGATGCTTGTTTATTAGCAATTGATGCATGTCGCGCAATATCAAGGCCGAGCGTTGATTTACCAACTGCTGGACGGGCGGCGATAACCACCATATTTGCTGGGTGCAGACCATTTGTTAAATGATCGAAATCGCGAATACCAGTCATAACGCCTTCGGCAGCAACGCCCTTGGAAATTGCTTCGATCTCGTCAAAGGCTTGCGGCAATAAAACATTTAGCTGTACATAATCTTCGGATGTGCGCCGTTCCGTTACTTGATAAACCTCAGCCTGCGCTGCATCAACGGCATCATCAATTTCACCTTCGGCGGCATATCCAAGTTGAACAATTTTGGTTCCGGCTTCGACCAAGCGCCGCGCAATTGCGCGTTCGCGAACAATCTTTGCGTAATAACCAGCGTTAGCTGCAGTTGGAACTCCAGAAATTAAAGTATGTAAATATGGTGCGCCACCTGCGCGTGCAATGTCGCCGCGCTTTGTTAATTCTGCGGAAACGGTAATTGCATCAACTGGTTCGCCGCGACCATATAAATCTAAAATCGCATCGTAAATTAATTCGTGCGCCGGTCGATAAAAATCACGTTCGCGTAAAATTTCGACAACATCTGCGATTGCATCTTTAGATAAGAGCATTCCGCCGAGAACAGATTGTTCGGCAACTAAATCTTGTGGCGGGGTACGTTCGATATCGCTACGCGCGCTCGAATAGTTTTGGTTACTTGAAAACTCCGCCAGGCTCACGAGGCAAGAGTTCCAGCCAGGGGTGACATTTACGAATGGCGCTGTGTGGAAAGTTGTGGATATACGCTCAAATGCTGTTGATTAGCATGTGGATGGATGAGGGAAATCTGTTTACAACCTCCTAGGCCACGCTCAAATGCTGTTGAAAAAAGTAAAAACCCACTTATCAAATAATGAGATAAGTGGGTTTAACTACTTAATTTAACTTAAATTATTGAGCTACCACCTGAAAAGCAACATTTGCAGTTACGCCAGTTGCCAAAGTGACCTTCGCGCTATGGCGACCGATCTTCTTAACATGTGCAGCTTTTATACGGTGGCGATCGATATCGATTCCGGTGGCAGATTTAATTGCTGCCGCTAAATCTTTATCGGTCACCGAACCAAATAAGCGACCGGCGCTTCCAACTTTTACTGGAATTGAGATTGCCGAAGCTTCGAGCTTCTCTTTGATCTCTTTAGCGTGGTCGTTATCGCGAATTACGCGAGCAGCGCGAGCGCGGCGGATGCCATCGATCTGCTTCTCGCCATTCTTGGTCCAAACGATTGCGTTACCGCGTGGAATTAGAAAATTGCGGCCATAACCATCAGCAACAGTTACGACATCGCCAGCGTGGCCGAGGCCAGATACTTCACGAGTAAGAATTAGTTTCATTTTTATTCGCTTCCGTTCCGGTTATCGAGCAGTAGATGTGTAAGGCAGTAACGCTACTTCGCGGCTATTTTTAACTGCGGCAGCAACTGCGCGTTGGTGTTGGGTACATGCGCCAGTGACGCGACGGGCGCGAATCTTGCCGCGATCGCTAATGTACTTACGTAGCAAAGAGATATCTTTGTAATCAATGTAAGTAACTTTGTCACGGCAGAACTGACATGGCTTCTTCTTGAATTTCTTATTGAGTGCCGCGGCCTTTGCGCCCTTATTTTTTGGTTCTTTAAGCGCTCGGTTATTACGTGCTCCCATTGTGGTGCTCCTTTACGGGTGCCCTGCGTTAGCAGGAATGGTTGGTTGGATTAATTCGGTTTAGAACGGTGGTTCTTCGGTATTTGCAGTGGTTGCCCAGCTGCCACCGGCTGGCGCAGAGGCCCATGGATCTTCAGTTTCAGTTGCGAAATTATTTCCAGCAGCTGCTGCATTTGCTTGGCGCGTTGTCTTGGTGACTTTCGCGGTGGCATTGCGTAGTGATGGACCAACTTCATCAACTTCAACTTCAAATACGGTGCGCTTCTCGCCCTCTTTGGTTTCGTATGAGCGTTGCTTCAAACGACCAGAAACAATAACGCGCATTCCGCGAGTTAATGATTCGGCAACGTTTTCCGCTGCTTGACGCCAAATCTGACATTGCAAGAATAGAGAA
>JBEGQQ010000036.1:0-9701 GCA_041180925.1 Actinomycetota bacterium | reverse complement strand
CGCGCGATGCACTTCTACCGCGCTCGCCTTGATCAAGAATTACTTTACGAATTCTAACCATTGCTGGCGTAACTTCAACACATTCATCTTCGCGACAAAACTCTAGTGCGCCTTCCATATTTAATTTCTTCGGCGGAATTAATTTTTCTGCTTCATCGCTTCCAGATGCACGCATATTTGTTAATTTCTTTTCGCGAACTGCATTTACATCCATATCTTCCGAACGCGAATTCTCGCCAACAACCATACCTTCATAAACTTCCATACCTGGTTCGACGAAAATTGTTCCGCGCTCTTGAATTGAACCAAGCGCATAAGCTGTAACGAATCCGCGACGATCAGCTACCAGCGAGCCAGTTGGTCGAGTTCGTAATTCACCGTGCCATGGTTCGTAACCATCAAAGACGTGGTGCAGCAAACCGGTACCGCGAGTTTCGGTTAAAAATTCGGTACGGAAACCAATAAGTCCACGAGATGGAACTTTGTAATCCATTCGGATCCAACCGGTTCCGTGATTAACCATTTGTTCCATCCGACCTTTGCGTAGCGCCATTAATTGGGTAATCACACCTAAATAATCTTCTGGCGCATCGATCGTCAATCGCTCCATAGGTTCGGATAACTTGCCATTAATTTCTTTGGTAACTACTTGTGGCTTACCAACTGTTAATTCAAAACCTTCGCGCTTCATGATTTCTACCAAAACCGCAAGTTGTAATTCGCCGCGGCCTTGTACTTCCCAGGTATCTGGGCGATCAGTATTTAAAACTCGAAGTGAAACATTGCCGACTAATTCAGCTAACAATCGATCTTTGACTAATCGCGCTGTTAATTTTGTACCGCTTTGGCCAGCAAGTGGTGAGGTATTAATACCAATGGTCATCGAAATACTTGGTTCATCAACGGTAATTAGTGGAAGCGCTTTTGGATTTTCCGTATCTGCAAGCGTTTCACCTAACGTAATTGTTTCGATACCGGCAACAGCAATAATGTCCCCTGGGCCAGCTGATTCGGCAGGTACTCGCTCTAACGCTTCCGTCATTAATAACTCTGAAATTCGAACTTGAGTTTGTGAACCATCAGTTTTAATCCAAGTAACCATCTGTCCTTTTTTAATTGTGCCTTCGTGCACGCGACATAGCGCTAATCGACCTAAATAAGGAGATGAATCTAAGTTTGTAACGTGAGCTTGTAACGGAGCGCCTTCGGTATATGTTGGCGCTGGAATTGTGTTGTAAATCGTTTCAAATAATTCATCTAAGTTTTCTTTATCGGGTAGGCCACCGTCATCAGGACGATTTGTTGAAGCCCGACCATTTTTTGCTGAGGCATAAACTATTGGAAATTCAATCTGGTTCTCTTTGGCATCCAAATCAAGGAAAAGTTCGTAGGTTTCATCTACCACTTCGGCGATTCGCGAATCTGGTCGATCTACCTTATTAATTACCAGAATGACCGGAAGATCTTTCGAAAGCGCTTTACGTAACACAAATCGTGTTTGTGGCAATGGTCCTTCGGATGCATCTACTAACAAAATTACGCCGTCGACCATTTCTAATCCGCGTTCAACTTCACCACCAAAATCTGCGTGACCGGGAGTATCAATAATGTTAATAATTTTTTCGCCACGACGAACCGCTGTGTTTTTGGCCAAAATTGTGATGCCTTTTTCGCGTTCTAGATCCATTGAATCCATCAATCGATCTTGGCCCTCGGTCTGCTCTTTATGCGCTGCGAATGCGCCAGATTGCCAAAGCATCGCATCAACCAAAGTTGTTTTACCATGATCAACGTGCGCAATAATCGCTACGTTTCTTAATTCTTCGCGTTTTAATTTATTAGACATTAAATTTGAACTCCACAACATCGCCGTCTTGCATTACATAATCTTTTCCTTCTAAACGCACCTTTCCATGCGCTTTTGCTTCATTCATCGAACCTGCTTCGACCAAATCATTGAAATGAACAACTTCTGCTTTGATAAATCCTTTTTGAAAATCTGTATGGATTACGCCAGCAGCCACCGGCGCGGTATCACCTTTGTGAATCGTCCATGCACGCGCTTCTTTTGGGCCAGCAGTTAAATAAGTCTGCAGACCTAACGTTTCAAAACCAACTCGAGCCAAAGTTGCTAAACCTGGTTCTTTTAACCCAATTGAACTTAAAAGTTCTAACGCATCGTCATCGGAAAGTTCGGCCAATTCTGCCTCGGTTTTTGCATCTAAGAAAATTGCTTCTGCCGGTGCTACAAGTGCGGCCAACTTCTTTTTCAATTCTTCATCTTTTAATTCAGCTGCATCAACATTAAAAACATATAAAAATGGTTTTGCCGTCAACAAATGCAACTCTTTCAATTCGTTTAGATCCAAGTTTGAGCTCGAGATAGGTTTTCCGCTTTGTAAAACTTTTTCAGCTTCTTTAATTAATTCAACTAAATGCGCTTTGGTCTTATCTTGCTTGGCTTCTTTTTCAATTCGCGGCAAGGCTTTTTCCAATGATTGGAGATCGGCAAGTGCCAATTCAGTATTAATTGTTTCCATGTCGCTGGCTGGATTAATTTCCCCATCTACGTGCACCACGTCGCCATCATTGAAAACACGAATAACTTGGCAGATTGCGTCGGTTTCACGAATGTTTGCTAGAAATTTATTGCCCAGGCCGGCGCCTTCTGATGCACCTTTGACAATTCCGGCGATGTCTACGAAAGAAACTGTTGCGGGCAAAATTTTTTCAGATCCAAAAATTTTTGCCAGAACCGCAAGTCGTGAATCTGGCACACCTACGACGCCAACATTTGGCTCGATGGTTGCAAATGGATAATTGGCGGCGAGCACATTGTTCTTAGTTAGCGCATTAAAAAGGGTCGACTTGCCAACATTTGGCAGACCGACGATTCCAATTGAGAGGCTCACGAGGAGTAGAGCCTACGGGGGTTCGTCAGTACTTCCTGACACGATAAGCCCATGCAGGTCGTGACCTTATTCATCGGATTAGTACTTGGCATTGCGCTGGGTTATTTATTTGCTCGCAGCCGTGGCGGAGGCAGCGATGTTGCGGCGGAAATTGCGAAAAATAATGAAACAGTTGCGATGCGTTCTTCGATAGATGAACTTACAAAGAAATTGCAAGAATTAAATAACAATTCGGTTGCTTCAGATGCTGCGATTCGCACTGAAATTAAAACGATTAACGAGTCTGCTACAAAGTTAGCTGGCGCGTTGGCTAACTCCCAAACTCGGGGCAAATATGGTGAAGCGCAATTAGAACGGTTATTGGAATTTGCTGGATTACAAGAGGGCGTTGATTACGAACGCCAACGTGGAATCACCAATAGTGATGGTGGCGCCGGTATTCCAGATATCAAAATCTCAATGCCAAGTGGCTTCAAAATTTATATTGATTCTAAATTCCCATTTACAAATTATTTTTCAGGCTTAGAAACCAATAGCGCCGAAGAACGAGCAAAATACATGAAGTTGCATGCTGACGATTTATTAAAGCACGTAACGGATTTAGCTAAACGTAAATACGATAGCGATCCAGGTTCGGCAAATTTTGTTGTGGTTTTTGCGCCATTTGAATCCATTTTGGCTGAGGCGCTGACGGCGAATCATCAATTACTTTTGAACGCCTTTGAAAAGAATGTCACCATCGTTGGACCAGCAAATATGTTGGCGCTCCTGCGCACAGTAAGCATGGGATATTCGCGAGATAAATTGGCTGAAAACGCGCATCAGATTCAATTAATTGCTGGCAAGCTGGTCGACAAAATTGAAAAGAGCCACGAACATTTAGAAACATTAGGTAAACGCATCGCGAGCACGGCAACTGCATACAATCAATTAGTAGGCACTGTAGGTTCAACTGTGACAAAAGATGTGCGTGAAATGATTGATCTTGGATTGCCGCAACGTGATATCACGCAACCAAAGATGATTAATCCGCAGTTACGCCAAATTGGCGGCGACTTCATCGATGATGGGATTATTGATGCCGAAGCGGTTGAGGAGAATTAATGGCAACACCTGGTCTTAAAAAAGAGGGCGTAGTTACGCTACAAGCTTTCGCAATTATTTTATTTTCTGGTACCGAATATCTAATTCGCCAAGGATTTGGAACCATCTCTGGTTTTGTAATTTTGGCAGCTTTCATTTTGGGAAATAGATATGGGCGGCCAGGAACTGCTTATGTTGCAGCGGTAACTCCGCCGCTAATATTTGGCGCCTTTGCCTTACTTCTTTCAATTACGCACAACGGAATTCATATCTCGAAATTATTTATTGATTTCATCGGCTCGCTCGCAAGCATTGCACCTTGGATGTTATTTGGCGCGGTTTTCGCCTGGTATCAATTTTTACGTTGGCGCAGATCTAATTCGATGTAGCTTTTAAATCTTTCCGAAGTTCTTTTGGGAGTGCAAAAAGTAGCGATTCTTCTTTGGCTGTGACCGTCTCAACGTTTTCATAGCCACGTGCTGCCAACCATTCCAGTAACTCTTCAACCAAGATTTCTGGAACCGATGCGCCGCTGGAAACACCAACTGTGGTGACGCCTTCTAACCATTCAGGTTTAGCTTCACTGGCATAATCAATTAGATAAGCCGCTTTGGCTCCATATTCTTTTGAAACTTCTACGAGTCGGACGGAATTTGAAGAGTTGGTCGAACCTACGACCAAAACCAAATCAGACATCGGCGCAATCAATTTGATTGCCTCTTGACGATTTTGAGTTGCATAGCAAATGTCATCACTTGGTGGATCAACTATTTGCGGAAACCGACTCTTTAAAATATCGACGGTTTGAAGTGTCTCGTCCACACTTAAAGTAGTTTGGGATAGCCAAGCAACTTTTCTGTTTGGGTCAATTTGAACCGTTCGCGCCTCTTCTAATCCATCAATAATCGTTACATTATTTGGCGCTTCACCAGCGGTGCCTTCAACTTCTTCGTGACCGTTGTGGCCAATTAAAAGAATTTGCATATCATCTTGGGCATATCGCCGAGCTTCGTAGTGAACTTTAGTCACCAGCGGACAGGTGGCATCAATGGTTTTCAAATTTCGCTTCGCAGAATTCTCATGAACTGTTGGCGCAACGCCATGCGCGGAAAATACAACGGTGGCACCTTCTGGAACTTCATCAACTTCGTTTACGAAAATTGCACCACGTTTTTCTAATGTTGCGACTACATGTTTGTTGTGCACGATTTGTTTGCGGACGTACACCGGTGCGCCATAAGTTTCTAACGCCTTTTGGACCGTGACTACAGCGCGATCAACACCGGCGCAATATCCGCGTGGTGCCGCCAATAGAACTTTCTTTTCTGTAGCCATAATTGGTAAGTCTAATAGGATTAGTAAATGCTCGAAACTTCACCGGAACGTCCCGTAACAGTTAAAACCATCACGGAAGCGGTGAAGGAATATATCGATCGCCTTGGCGCAATTTGGATTGAAGGCGAACTTTCCGAAATTAATGAACGAAGTGGTGGCATGGCGTTTATGCGCCTACGCGATGCATCTGCCGACATGAGTATCAATGTCATGTGCCATAGATCTGTAATTTCTGCGCTCTCGCCAATTCCACAAAATGCACGGGTAGTAATTTATGCAAAACCAAATTGGTACACAAAAAGCGGCACATTAACTTTTGCCGCCAAGGAGATGCGCCAAATTGGTGTTGGTGAATTATTGGCTCGATTAGAAGCGCTCAAGAATTTATTAGCTAAAGAGGGTTTATTTAGCGCTGATCGCAAAAAACCACTTCCATTGCTGCCAAAAAAAGTCGGACTTATCTGCGGCCGAAATAGTGATGCGGAAAAAGATGTAATTGAAAATGCAAAACGACGCTGGCCAGCCGTTGAATTTGTTATCAAAGAGGTTGCAGTCCAAGGCGCTGCAGCGGTGACTGAAGTTTCGCAGGCGCTTATTGAATTGGCGGCCATGACCGAAGTGGAAGTTATTGTCATAACTCGAGGCGGAGGCTCGTTCGAGGATTTACTCCCATTCTCTGATGAATCACTAGTGCGTTTAGTTGCCAATTGCGATACCCCAATTGTTAGCGCTATTGGACATGAAAAAGATGCACCACTTTTGGATTTAGTTGCTGATTACCGCGCTTCGACTCCTACCGATGCTGGTAAGCGGATAGTTCCTGATTTGGATGAAGAAATTGAATATATTCAAACACTCCGCACTCGATCCTGGCGCCATGTTTCAAATCGATTTGAACGCGAATTGGATAAAGTTAAAGTTTTAAACGAAAAAGTTCATCGCGTTTTACGCCACCGAATTGATTTAGCAAGCGAAAATTTAATTCAGGTATTAGCTCGCATCCGAGCCTTGTCGCCACAATCGACATTGGAGCGTGGTTATGCCGTGGTCCAAATGAGCGATGGAAAAATCGCGCGCGATTCAAAAGAATTAAAAATTGGTGATTTAGTTAGGTTGCGATTGGCTAAAGGTGAGAGCGCTGCCACAATCGTGAATGATAAGAAGTAGTAGATTTAACCCATGGCAATTTCCTATGAAGCAGCTCGCGACGAGTTAGCCCAAGTTGTTGCCAAACTTGAATCGGGCAGTACTACTCTCGAAGAATCACTCAAACTTTGGGAACGCGGCGAAGAATTAGCGAAAATTTGTGAAGAGTGGCTAGCTGGCGCTCGAGCAAAATTAGATGCGGTGGCACCGGATGAGCTTTGAATATTCAGATTTGTTGCCAATCGGGAAAGATCTAACCCGGTATCGGTTAGTAACTAAAGATGGCATCAGCATTGTCAAACATGGCGATTTAGAAATTCTTGAAATTGCACCAGAAACGCTAACTAAATTAACTGAAACCGCAATTCATGATATTAATCATTATTTGCGAGAAGAACATTTGCAGCAATTGGCAAATATTTTAAAGGACTCTGAAGCTTCGCCGAATGATCGCTTCGTAGCCCTTGATTTATTAAAAAATGCCAATATCTCGGCTGGCGGAATTTTGCCAATGTGCCAAGACACCGGAACTGCGCTCGTGATGGGTAAAAAAGGACAACGCGTTTTCACCAAAGATAAAGATGAAAAATCAATTTCCGAAGGCGTGTACAACGCTTATACGAATTTGAATTTACGTTACTCGCAATTAGCTCCAGTAACTATGTGGGATGAAAAGAACACAGGTAATAACTTGCCGGCCCAAATCGAAATCTATGCTGATACAGACCACGAAGACGAATACAACTTTTTGTACATCGCCAAAGGTGGCGGAAGCGCAAATAAATCATTCCTATACCAAGAAACGAAAGCAATCTTAAATCCAGATTCTTTTTACACCTGGTTGGATGAAAAATTGCGTTCGATTGGTACCGCCGCTTGCCCGCCGTACCACTTAGCAATTGTTATTGGCGGAACTAGTGCCGAGCACACTGTAAAAACAGCGAAATTGGCGAGCACAAAATACTTAGATTCGCTGCCAACAACCGGTGATGCTAAAACGGGTCGTGGTTTCCGAGATTTAGAAATGGAAGCAGAAGTTCTAAAAGTTACGCAAAAACTTGGAATTGGTGCGCAATTTGGTGGCAAATATTTCTGTCACGATGTTCGGGTAATTCGTTTACCGCGCCATGGCGCTTCGCTTCCAATTGCGATTGCAGTCTCGTGCTCTGCTGATCGCCAAGCGAAAGCAAAAATCACCAAAGATGGCGCATTTATCGAAGTGTTGGAGCGCGAACCAGCCCACTTCTTGCCAGAGACGGAAGATAAGCATCTTTCGGATGGAGTTGTAAAAATAGATTTGAGTAAACCAATGGCTGAAATCCGTGCCGAATTGAGTAAATATCCAGTCAAAACCAGGCTTTCATTAACTGGAACATTGATTGTGGCTCGAGATTTAGCACACGCCAAAATAAAAGCGATGATCGAAGCTGGAAAACCAATGCCAGATTATTTAAAGAATTACGCCGTTTATTACGCGGGCCCGGCAAAAACTCCAACAGGTTATGCCTCGGGTTCGTTTGGCCCAACCACTGCAGGTCGGATGGATTCCTATGTTGAATATTTCCAATCACGTGGCGGTTCATTTGTTATGTTGGCAAAAGGAAATAGGTCAAAACAAGTTACTGATGCATGCAAAGCCCACGGTGGTTTTTATTTGGGATCAATTGGTGGGCCAGCTGCACGATTAGCACAAGACTGCATTAAAAAAGTTGAGGTTTTAGATTTTGAAGAGCTGGGCATGGAAGCAGTTTGGAAAATTGAAGTTGAAGATTTCCCGGCATTCATAATCGTTGACGATAAAGGAAATGACTTCTACGCTGAAACTAGCAAGCCGTTAACAATCGGCAGAAGAGCTAGCGAAATTTAAATTAAATTAGTAGCTATGGCGCCAATTGTGGCGTGCGAGCGCTTTACATGGATTGTCATAGCGATTATCGATATAGCTAAGTCCCCAACGAATCTGAGTGACTGGATTGGTTCGCCAATCTAAACCAAATTTCTCCATCTTGATTGCTGGATAAGCTTGCGGAATTCCATGTGCGCCAGATCGATAGTTATGGGCTTGGAAATTCCAATGGCTTTCGCGAGTCCAGAGGCGCTTCAAACAGGTGAACTGTCTAGCGCCCCAGTTGTACTCCTTTAACGCAATCGCTTTTGCAACCGCTTTCGCTCCTGCAGGTGTGCGCGCCTTCTCGACTTCCGAGGCTGCCAACGAAACAACAGCTAAGTCGGCCGCAGTCACGCCATCTTTGTCATAGAAGCCAGAGTAGAGAGCGGCCACATGTAGCTCAGTCGGCTCATCAGGCAGGGTGGTAATTGGATCAGAGACGCTAACTTCGGTAACCATCGGCGATTGGAGTCCCCAGGCGCTGGTATTTACGGAGGCAGCAAAAATGGTCGCCCCGAGAACTAGCCAGCTGGCTTTGCGTCGGTTGCGAATCAAGCCGTCATAAAGGCGGTCGATCTGAAGCATTTCTGCCCTCCTTTCCCGAAATAACTAGGCTAAAGAGTGTCCGAGTAGTGCGACATCGCAAAATTAATTCATGCGCAAGTCGCAAATTCACATTTTTTCTAAGCTCTGTGGATGGCTAAAAGTGCTGGTCAGAATGGGCAAAGTCCGAAATGCCCGATATGTCGGTGTGAAATTTTTTAGGGTATTAACCCTTGGGATAAAACTTAAAGTGCGATTGGCCCCTCGAGCATCTCGGTCACCAGAGCTGCAATCTGCGAGCGCTCGGAGCGGGTCAGGGTGACGTGGGCAAAGAGCGGGTGACCCTTGAGCGATTCGACCACCGCGACCACCCCATCGTGGCGACCGACTCGGAGGTTATCGCGCTGGGCTACGTCGTGAGTCAACACCACCCGTGAACCTTGGCCGATTCGAGATAGCACAGTTAGTAAAACTCCGCGCTCTAAAGATTGGGCCTCGTCGACGATTACAAATGAGTCATGTAGTGATCGACCGCGGATATGGGTTAACGGTAGAACCTCAATTAAACCGCGGGCAACAATTTCATCTATTACTGGTTGGCTAACTAACGCGCCCAAGGTATCGAAGACTGCCTGTGCCCAAGGTGACATCTTCTCCCCTTCGCTGCCTGGCAGATATCCAAGTTCTTGGCCACCTACTGGATAGAGCGGGCGGAAAATAACAATCTTTTTATGAAGTCTGCGCTCCATTACCGCTTCAAGACCGGCGCAGATTGCTAATGCTGATTTACCAGT
>JBEGQQ010000035.1:0-6868 GCA_041180925.1 Actinomycetota bacterium | reverse complement strand
CAAGTCAGGTTCTGGCGTAATTACCGGTGCCGATGTTGCAGTACCAACAGGCGTTGAAGTTCATAACCCTGATCTTCACATTGCTACCCTCAACGGAAAAGCAAATGTTGAAATTGAATTAACGGTAGAACGTGGTCGCGGTTATGTAACTGCAATCCAAAACAAGCAAGCTGGTGCCGAAATCGGTCGAATTCCGGTGGATTCAATTTATTCGCCAGTATTGCGCGTTACCTACAAAGTTGAAGCTACTCGTGTTGAGCAGCGTACCGACTTTGACCGTTTAGTAATCGATGTCGAAACCAAACAATCCATGAAGCCACGTGATGCAGTGGCATCAGCTGGTCGCACCTTGGTTGAGCTATTTGGTTTAGCGCACGAATTAAATCTAAATGCCGAAGGAATCGAAATGGGTCCATCCGTTATGGATGCAGCGCTCGCAGCTGACATGGCGCTACCAATCGAAGATCTAGATTTAACAGTTCGTTCTTATAACTGCTTGAAGCGCGAAGGCATTCATACAGTTGGCGAATTGGTAAATCGTTCAGAAGCAGACTTGATGGATATTCGTAACTTCGGTTCGAAATCGATTGATGAAGTAAAAGCAAAACTTGTATCAATGGGAATGTCTCTAAAGGATAGCCCAGCAGGTTTTGATCCAACTAAGCATGCAAATTACGGCGCAAATGACGATGATTTCGTCGACGCTGAATAAGCGGATTAGCAGATAGGTAAGTAGGAGAAGCACTATGCCAACACCATCAAAAGGTCCTCGTCTTGGATCCGGTCCAGCACACGAGCGGTTGTTACTTGCAACGCTTGCTGAGCAACTATTCCAACACGGCAAGATCACGACAACTGAAACAAAGGCAAAGCGGCTTCGTCCATACGCTGAGAAGCTAATTACTTTTGCAAAGAAGGGTGACCTATCGGCTCGTCGTGAAGTAATGCGTAAGATTTCAAATAAGGATGTTGTGCATAACTTATTCACCGAAATCGGTCCACGTTTTGCAGCACGCAATGGTGGCTACACGCGCATCACAAAGGTTGGTCCACGTAAGGGCGACAACGCTCCTATGGCAGTGATCGAGCTCGTTTAATTTAAATATTTAATGAACGAAACCACTCTCGTACCTGAGAGTGGTTTTTTTCGTTTTCGAGTCGACTTAAGTTACGACGGAACAAATTTCTCTGGCTGGGGTAAGCAACCCGATCGCCGAACCGTACAAGGCGAAATCGAAGCGGCACTTTCGCAAATTTTTGATTGCCAAATTGATACGACAGTAGCGGGTCGGACCGATGCAGGGGTACATGCCACTGGACAGGTAATTCATTTTGATGCGCCGATGAAGTTGGATGAGATGATTTATCGCCTAAACCGGATACTTTCTGACGAGATCCGCATCTTAAATTTTAACGAAGCGCCATATGGTTTTCACGCCAGATTTTCGGCGCTGCGCCGGAACTATATTTACAAGATTTTAGATGGAAATCAGACGCTGCACCCTGTGCTTCGAACCGATGTAGCGCCGTATTATCGAAAATTGAACATTAATTTAATGAATGAAGCAGCCCAGACATTGTTGGGCGAAAATGATTTTTTCTCGTTCTGTAGATTTCGTGAAAAAGCAACTACAGTTCGAAAGCTTGAAAAATTTCAATTCCATCGAAAAGAAAACGGAGTAATTGTCGGCGAAGTTAGCGCTGATGCCTTCTGTTATTCAATGGTGCGCGGGCTAGTTGGTGCCGTGGTGCATGTTGGGGAAGAACGTTTTCCGGTTTCGTGGGTGCGTGAAGTTTTGGAAAAACGAGAACGGCAATCCGAGAGTTTGGTATTTCCAGCGAAAGGTTTAACCCTTGTGGGGGTTGATTATCCAGAAGATGCCAAATTATTGGAGCGAGCTAATCTAACAATGGCGCATCGATCCTCTGCAGAGGAAGATTGATGGGCCATATCGATGTTAGCGGCGTCGAATATTCACTTTCCGATGGCCGCGTATTATTAAACGAAGTTTCTTTTCGAGTTGGCGATGGACATAAAGTTGCGCTAATTGGACCAAATGGTTCTGGAAAAACTACTTTACTTCGAATGATTTCTGGCGACTTAGAACCGGAAGCTGGCAGCGTTTCAATCACCGGCGGGCTTGGCGTAATGCGCCAATTCATTGGCAGTGTTCGTGATGAATCAACTGTTCGGGATTTATTACTTTCGGTCGCGCCAAAGCGAATTCGCGAAGCGGCGGAACGAATAGCAATTTTAGAATCAAAGATGAATGAAACAAATGCGGAAAAAGATCAAATGGCATACGCAGAAGCGGTGATCGAGTGGGGCGATGCCGGTGGTTATGATTTTGAAGTAATTTGGGATTCTTGTTGCACTCAAGCTCTTGAACAAACGTATATTGAAGTGGCAGACCGGAAAGTTAACACCCTGTCTGGTGGTGAGCAGAAAAAACTTGTTGTGTTGGCATTAATGCAAGGCCCAGAGGAAACTTTATTGTTGGACGAACCTGATAACTACTTAGATGTGCCATCTAAGCGCTGGCTAGAACAAGTTATTAAAGAAACTAAAAAAACTGTGCTCTTTGTCAGCCACGATCGAGAATTACTTGAGGAAGTTGCGACGAGAATTGTTACGCTAGAACAAGGTCATAACGGAAATACCACTTGGGTTCACGGTGGAAAGTTTTCGACCTGGCATGATGCTCGCCGTGCTCGCAACGAACGATTCGCTGAAGTTTTGCAGCGTTGGGAAGAAGAACACACACGGTTGAAAGAATTAGTTTTAACGCTACGTAATCAAGCAAAATCTTCACCAGATATGGCCTCAAAATATCGGGCAATGCAAACGCGATTGCGTAAATTTGAAGAGCTTGGTGCGCCACCGGCCCCGCCAATTGAGCAAAATGTTCGGGTAGGCTTAAAGGGTGGCCGCACTGGAGTTCGAGTTTTAACCTTTGAAAATCTGGCGCTAACAGGACTTACCGAGCCATTTAATTTTGAAGTATTTTATGGCGATCGCGTTGCAATTTTGGGAAAAAACGGTTCAGGCAAATCACATTTTTTAAGATTAATTTCAGGTGATGAAACAGTTAAGTATTCGGGAAATTTTAAATATGGTGCCCGGGTAGAAGTTGGATATTTTGCTCAAACCCATGCACATCCTGAGTTCGAAGGTAAGGCGCTTCTCGAAATTTTGTGGGAAGAACATTCACTTCAATTAGGTCCAGCAATGTCAGTTCTTGGAAAATATGAAATTGACCAAGCTGCCAATCAAAAATTCTCTCAATTATCTGGAGGACAACAAGCTAGGTTTCAAGTTTTATTATTGGAATTAGCAGGCGACACTTTGCTATTACTTGATGAGCCAACAGATAACTTGGATTTAGCAAGTGCCGAAAGTTTGGAACATGCGCTCGATCAATATGATGGAACTGTATTAACAGTGACGCATGATCGCTGGTTCTGCCGCGGCTTCACCAGATTTTTGGTCTTTGGTGCCGACGGCCAGGTAACGGAGTCCAATGAGCCCATTTTCGACCATTAACTTCGCTCGTTTTGACCGCATAAGTGCTCGAAAGGTAATCTAACCCTCTGCCTTTCCTACGGGATTGCAAAAAATATCAATATCAAGGAGTAAGAGAAGTGCGCACATATAGCCCAAAGCCTGGCGATGCTGTCCGTAAGTGGTACATCATCGATGCCGAAAACGTTGTGTTAGGTCGGCTTGCGACTCATGCTGCAGCGCTACTTCGTGGCAAACACAAACCAACATTTGCACCTCACATGGACATGGGTGACTTTGTAATTGTTATCAATGCCGAAAAAATTGCAATCTCTGGAAATAAGTTGGCACAAAAAGTTGCACACCAACACTCTGGTTTCCCAGGTGGTTTAACTTCGACAATTTATGGCGATTTGATGGAGAAATTCCCAACTCGCGCAGTTGAAAAAGCGATTAAAGGAATGCTTCCGAAGAATTCAGTTGGACGCCAAGCTCTAACTAAGTTAAAAGTTTACGCAGGTAGCGAACACCCTCACGGTGCTCAAGCTCCAACACCATATGTATTCGATCAAGTTTCACAGATTGTTAAGTAGAGGAAATAATGGCTGAAAATATCGTTGACGAAGTACCAACTTCTTACACATCTTCATCTCCGGCACCGGCAACGAACCGTCCTGCAGTGAAGGCACCTGGCGCTGGCGTTGGTCGTCGCAAAGAGGCCGTTGCTCGCGTTCGCTTGGTTCCAGGCAGTGGCCGTTGGGTTGTCAACGGAAAAGATTTGGCTAATTACTTCCCAAATAAGGTTCACCAACAATTAGTTTCCGAACCATTCCGCACTGTTGGCGCTGAAAATGGTTACGACGTATTTGCCCGAATCATCGGTGGCGGAGTTTCTGGCCAAGCTGGTGCGCTTCGCCTGGGCGTTGCCCGTGCGTTAAATGCGATTGATGTTGAAGCAAATCGTCCAGCGCTTAAGAAAGCTGGATTCTTAACACGCGATGCGCGCATTATTGAGCGTAAGAAGTACGGCCTAAAGAAGGCTCGTAAGCGTTCGCAATACAGCAAGCGTTAATTTTCCTTACAGCGAAAGGCTGTATTCGATATGGCGTTATTTGGCACCGATGGAATTCGTGGTCTCGCCAATCGTGAATTAACTGCTGAAATTGCTTTAGATGTAGCCGTTGCAGCTGCCCATATTTTGGTTGAAAGTAAACCTGGTCGTGCAAAAGCAATTGTTGGACAAGATTCGCGGGCATCAGGAGAATTTTTAGAAGCAGCAGTAGTTGCCGGATTAACAAGTGCTGGCGTTGATGTTTATCGAGTGGGTGTGCTCCCGACCCCAGCAATTTCATATTTGATTCAAGAAAGTGGCGCAGATCTTGGTGTCATGATTAGCGCATCTCATAATCCGATGCCAGATAACGGCATTAAGTTATTTGCATCAAGCGGTGGCAAATTAGATGACGCTTTAGAAGCTGCAATTGAACAACGCATGGAAGAGCCATGGGAACGACCAATTGGCCGCAACGTTGGCCGTGCAATAAATGATGAATCTGCACTTGATCGATACGTGGCATTTCTTTTGAAAGCGGTAACTACAAATTTAGATGGAATTAAGGTTGTCGTTGACTGCGCAAATGGTGCCGCCTCTAAGGCAGCGCCAATGGCACTTAAAGCAGCAGGTGCCGAAGTAATTGCAATCGCAAACCAACCTGATGGCTGGAATATTAACGAAGGCGTGGGCTCAACTCATTTAGATTTTTTGAAAAAAAATGTATTAGAACATCAAGCAGATATCGGAATTGCTCATGATGGCGATGCCGACCGCTGTTTAGCAATTGCAGCAGATGGATCGGAAATCGATGGCGATCAAATTTTGGCAATTTTAACCATGGGTTTAATAGAGCGGAATCAGCTTAAATCAAATACCGTTGTAGCAACGGTAATGAGCAATTTAGGATTCTTGAAAGCTATGGAATCTGCTGGGATTAAAGTATTAACAACGCCGGTTGGCGATCGATATGTATTAGAAAAAATGCTGGCTGAAGATCTAACAATCGGCGGCGAGCAATCTGGCCACATCATCAATCGCCAATTTGCAAATACCGGTGATGGAATTCTGACTGCTCTTCAAATTTTGCAAGAGATGGCCCGAACCAAAAAGTCATTGAAAGATTTAGTAGCAGTTATGCAGCGCTTCCCGCAGGTGTTAATAAATGTGAAAGAAGTTGATAAAGAGCGCTTACCTGCCTCAGCTGCAATTAAAACTGCAGTAAAGAATGCCGAATCAGAATTAGGAAACGCTGGCCGGGTTTTACTACGTGCATCTGGGACTGAAAATCTTGTGCGAGTCATGGTGGAAGCAAGCAGTGATAATCTCGCCCATAAGATTGCAAATGATTTAGTTAAAGTTGTAAAAGCGGAACTGGGGTAACAAAAAAATGTGCGGCATTGTTGGTTACACCGGACCGCAACCTGCGCTAAACATTTTAATTAACGGCTTACGTCGATTGGAATACCGGGGCTATGACTCTGCCGGAATTGCCCTAGGAACTTCTAATAAATTATTTGTCGAAAAACGAGCAGGGAAATTAACAAATCTCGAATCAGCAATCAAAAATGTTCCGGATGCAAAAAGTGGAATCGGACATACTCGCTGGGCAACACATGGTGGCCCAACTGATAGTAATGCGCACCCACATTTAGATAACGATGGAAAACTTGCGGTAATCCATAACGGAATTATCGAAAATTATGCTGAACTTCGAAAGGAATTAGAAGCTCGTGGTCATAAATATAGTTCTGAAACTGATACCGAATCTGTTACACATCTATTAAGTGATCTACGAAAGAAACATGATGGTGATCTTGCTGCGGCAATGCGCGATTGTATTACCCAATTACGCGGTTCATTTACTTTACTTGCGGTGCATTCCGATCAACCAGAATTAATTGTTGGGGTTCGCCGTAATTCACCGCTAGTTGCTGGTATCGGTTCTGGCGAAAATTTCTTAGCTTCGGATGTTTCGGCATTTATGGATTTAACCAAGCGTGCAGTTGAACTTGGCCAAGATGAAGTTATTTCAATTAGTCCAGACTCGATCACGATTACGGATTTGTCTGGTAAGCAGTTGCCCCTTAAAGAGTATGAAATAACTTGGGATGCTGCTGATGCTCAAAAGGGTGGATATCAGCATTTCATGCTAAAAGAGATTTTCGAACAACCAAAAGCGGTAGCTGACACGTTGCTGGGTCGGCTGGAGAATAAAAAAATTAAGTTGGATGAACTAAATCTAACTAGTGAAGAAATAAGAGCATTGACCAAAATCGTAATTTTAGCGTGCGGAACTGCTTATCATGCTGGGT